>CAYXDZ010000019.1:3209-18915 GCA_964463815.1 uncultured Verrucomicrobiota bacterium
GTGTTTCCGTCGCAACTGCACGGCGCGGAGATCGAGACCTACAACGATCATCGCATGGCCATGTGCTTCGGCGTGCTCGGCTTGAAGGTGTCCGGCATGAAGATTCGCAACCCGGCCTGCGTGAAAAAGACGTTCCCGAATTTCTGGCAGAAACTCGCCGCCGCGCCGCCGCACGGCCTCGGCGCCACCATCCTCGACGCCCGCACCGGCTGGAAACTGAGTCATGATGAATTGTTTGCGGACTATTGATGAGTGCTCAGGATAGACGTCACCCGTTCGTAGCGCAGATTGGCAATCTGCTGTATCGCCGAATGGCAGCGCATCCCGCCGCCCAGCCCTTCCCTGAGGGGAGTCTCGCCACGCAGGTTGCCAACCTGCGATACGGCAGAATGGCATTCTGCGCTACGGGATCGCAGTCAACTCCTAGCCTAGACTTCCGATTTTTCGGTAATCGGTCGTCGTCGATTCTTCGGGACGAGGACGATTAAGAGCAGGATTAAGATTAAGAAGTGAAAGCCGATTTGAAACAGCCGATTGTCATCACCATTGACGGACCCAGCGCGAGCGGGAAGGGGACCGTGTCGCGCGAACTGGCGAAACGCCTGGGCTACACCTATGTCGATACCGGCGCGATGTACCGCACCCTGGCGTGGTATTGCCAGAAGGAAGGCATCGACGTGCATGACGAGAAGAAGGTCGCGTCCGCGTGCCGGCGTTGGAAGGCGAAGCTCGAAGGCAGCAACGGCGAAGGTTTCCTGTCTGTCGCCGGTTATCGTCCCGAGCAGGAGGTCCGCTCTGCCGAGGCGAGTGCCGCGGTACCGTTCGTCGCCCGCAACGCCGCCGTACGCAAGTGGATGAAGAAGGCGCAACAGGACTGCATCCAGTTCGGCGATCTCGTGATGGAAGGCCGCGACATCGGGACGAATATTTTTCCCGAGACGGACTTCAAGTTCTTCCTCGACGCCTCGCCCGACGTGCGGGCAAGCCGGCGTCAGGCACAGGGCGTGGTCGAGGATGTCCACAAGCGCGACCAGATCGACAGCCAGCGGGCCGCCGCGCCGTTGATGCGTCCGCTGGGCTCGGTCGTGATCGACAACTCGCATCAGACGCCCGCCGAAACGGTGGCGGAGATTCTCAAGCAGATCGAAGTAATTAAAGCCGCCCGTGTGAGCCGATGACTCCGCCACAAAGCGGGACCGGCCGGTCATGAATGTTCAAGTCCTCGTCGTGTGCAGTCGCAACCAGTGGCGGAGTCCCACGGCGGAGAAACTCATCAATGGGATGCCAGGCTTTGAGGCGCGCTCGGCCGGAACCAGTGCGGCGGCCCGCGTGCGGGTAAACGAGCGGCATATCGCCTGGGCCGGGATCATCCTCGTGATGCAGCATCACCACGCCCGGCGTTTGCGGGAGATATTCGGCGATGCCCTGGCCGGCAAGCCCATGCACTGCCTCGACGTGCCGGACGATTATCAGTTCATGGACCCGGAACTGGTGGCGCTCTTACAGCAAAGGTTGGCGGAGTGTCTGCCTTCTTCGGCTTGAGTTTGCGTGAATGGAGGGTTTTGCCCCATGCGAATGCGGCTTGAGCGATTGCCGAAGTGCTGGTTTGCTCCAGCCATGCAAATGCGCCGACACTTCTCACTGCTGTTGCTTGCGGGCTGCCTCCTGGCGGTTTCGGTTGGTTGCACCACCGCTCCGGTCACCGGCCGGAAACAGTTTAACATCTTCAGTGCCACCGAGGAGATGCAGATGGGGCTGACCAGCTTCGAGCAGATGAAGCAGGAGGTGAAGGTCAGCAACGATCCGCAGGCGAACGCGCTGTTGCAGAAGGTTGGGCAAAGGATCGCGGCAGCGGCGGCCAACGATCTGCCGGGTGCGCAATGGGAGTTCGTGGTGTTTGACAGTCCGGAGGCGAACGCCTTCTGCCTGCCCGGCGGCAAGGTGGGTATTTACACCGGCATCCTGCCGATCACGAAGGACGAGGCCGGACTGGCAACGGTCATCGGGCACGAAGTTGCGCACGCGACGGCGCGGCATGGCGGCGAGCGGATGAGCACCGCGACCGCTTTGGGCATGGGCGGAGCCGTGGTCGCGGCCGTGACCAGCAACCGCGACACCGAGGAGCGCGCCCTGTGGAATGGACTCTACGGAGTTGGTGCCAGTGTGGGGTTGGCCTTGCCGCACAGCCGTGCGCAGGAATCGGAGGCGGACCGCATCGGACTCATTTACATGGCGCGGGCCGGCTACGATCCGGCCGAGGCGGTGAATTTTTGGCAACGGTTCTCCGACTACAACCAGCAACGCGGCGGTGATGTCGCCTGGTTTCTTCGCACGCATCCGCTGGATACGAAACGGATCGAGGACATTCAGAAATGGATTCCTGAGGCGCGGGCGGCGGCGGCGAACGCGCAATAGCGATTTCAAGAAGCACTGCGAAGACGCTCGAAGAATTACCCAGCCCGCGCAGCACACCGACTGCCTACCGCTCACTCTCAACTGCTGACCGCACGACCCGCTTGAACATTCCTTTTCTTAATCTCAAGGCGCAGTACGATTCGTTGAAATCCGAATTGCTGCCGGCCGTCGAGGCCGCGCTGGCCAGCGGGCATTACATCCTCGGGCCGAACGTGAAGGCCTTCGAGGAGGAGATCGCCAGCTACACGAGCACGCGCCACGGCATCGGCGTGAACTCGGGTTCCGACGCGCTCACGCTGGCCTTGCGGGCGCTGGACATCGGCCCCGGTAACGAGGTGATCACCACGCCGTTCACGTACATCGCGCCGGCGGAGTCAATTCACCAGATGGGCGCGAAGATCGTGTTTGCGGACATCGATCCTAGAACGCTCTGCCTCGATCCGCAGGAGGTCGCACGCCGCATCACCCCGCGAACGAAGGCGATCATTGCCGTGCATTTGTTCGGGCAGATGGCGGACCTTGCTTCGCTGCAAAAACTGTCGATTGAGCGGGGGATTCATCTGATCGAAGACTGCGCACAGGCCATTGGTGCCCGCAATGACACCCATTCGGCGGGCAGCTTCGGCGGGATGGGTTGTTTCAGTTTTTATCCCACCAAGAACCTCGGCGCAGATGGCGACGGCGGGATGGTGGTCACAAATGACCAGACACTGGCGAAGAAACTCCGGATGCTGCGCGTGCATGGCATCGAGCGGCGATACTATCACGACTTGCACGGTTTCAATTCGCGGTTGGACGAACTGCAAGCCGCGATTCTACGTGTGAAACTCAAGCACCTCGACGCGTGGAATGACCGCCGTCGCGCCATCGCCGCGCGCTACACGGCGGGTTTCACCGGCCTGCCGGTGCAGATGCCGGTGACCGCAGCGGGCAACCACCACATCTTCCACGTCTATGCGCTGCAAACCGACCGGCGGGATGAGTTGCAGCAACACCTTGAGCGCAAGGGGGTGCCGACGTTGATTTATTATCCGCTGCCGCTGCACCTGCAAAAGGTTTATGCCGACTGTGGCTGGCACGAGGGCGACTTCCCCGTGGCTGAGGCGACTTCCAAACGCATCCAACCCCTCCCGATGTATCCGGAGTTGACCGATGAACAGGTGGATTACGTCGTCCAGACGGTGCGCGCGTTCTTCGAGTAGCCAGGCGGTTGTCGGCAAGGCCAGGCGCGCGGCTCATTCGCGTTGCCGGCTGTCGATGATGAGGGTGACGGGGCCGGCATTCACAAGACTCACCTGCATGTCCGCGCCGAATTCGCCACGGGCAACCCGGCGGCCGAGATCGGTTTCCAACCGGTTCAGGAACTGTTCGTAAAGCGGAATGGCTGTTTCCGGTTTTGCCGAGCGCAGGAACGATGGCCGGTTGCCCTTCCGGGTGCTGGCGAGCAAGGTGAACTGGCTGATCACCATGACTTCGCCACCCGCTTCGGTCACCGAGCGGTTCATCAATCCGGCTTCATCGCTGAAGATCCTCAACCGCGCGATCTTGCCGCTCAGCCATTCGATGTCGTCCGGCGTGTCGCCCTCCTCGGCCGCCATCAGCACCAACAGTCCGGCGCCGATCCGGTCACGGACGGCCTGGGCAATGGAAACACTGGCTTCGGAAACCCGTTGAATGACGGCGCGCATGAGCGGAGTCTGGCCGCAGCCACTTGATCCGAAAAACAAAAAAGCGGCGCACCGCGCGCCGCTTGAGTGATTCAATCTGCCAAACTACTTGCCGTGGGCCAGCCGGTCGGCCAGTCGTTCCGGCAGGCCGGCGGCCCGGATCTTCGCCTGCGCTTTCGGAATGTCGTAATCGAGGCGACGCAGCTCGATCGTGTTCTCGATCATGTCATAGACGACATAAGTCGCCTTGGCCACGCCGTCGCGAGACTGGCCGACACTGCCGACATTGACGAAATATTTGCGGCCGGCATCCACCTTGAATTTGGAGTAGGTGCCGCCGCGCACGACGGTGTCGCGAATGAACGCGACCGGCACGTGCGTGTGACCGAAGAAGCAGACGCTTGTGTTCTGGTAGGTGAAGCTGGCGGCGGCGGCGAGCTTGTCGAAGACGTAGCCCCACCGTTGCGGCCCATCCAGGGTGGCGTGGACGATGGTAAAATTATTGACCAGGCGCAGGTACTTCAGGTCGCGCAACCATTGCCGGTCCTCCTCGCTGATCTGCTGACGCGTCCATTCCACCGCCTGGGCGGCGTGGGGATTGAAGCCCTCCAAGTGGCCGTCGATGGAGCAGTATTCGTCGTGGTTGCCCTTCACGACCGGGATGTTCATCTCGCGCACGATGTCGAGGCATTCCTTGGGATTGGCACCATATCCGACCACATCGCCCAGGCAGGCCACATGGGTGCATTGCTGGGTTTTAATATCCCCGAGCACCACCTCGAAGGCTTCCAGATTGGCGTGTATGTCAGCAATAATCGCGTACTTCATGATTTGCTTTGTCCGACTCTAGGCGACGATCTCGAAACCCCGAAACCGCCCGGCTGCTTCCTGCCACGAGACTTCCTCGTGGCGGATAAAGCGACCGACTTCCGACTCGCGAACGGCCTGGAGGAAGGCCTCCAACTCAACCGGTTCGCCTTCCGCTAAAAACTCAACCCGACCATCGGGCAGATTGCGAACCGTGCCGGTCGCTTCAAATCCGGCGGCGAGCGATTTGACGGTGTAGCGGAAACCGACGCCCTGCACCCGGCCGGTGAAGAAAGCATGCAATCGGCGGCGCGCCATACCTAATTTGAATTCTGCGTGGTCCAGCCAGTTTCCCGTGCCAAGGCGCTTACACGCACTGGCAGCCCCCGGGGAACAAGCTCCGGCAAATGAAGCCATATCCGGCCGCATCCGCGCAACGATTTTGTAGGGCGTTCCATCGCAACATTTTAACACGAGCAATCGCCGCCGGCACCGGGGAGCTTCTCTTCCTTGCGCGCCGGTCAGGTGACGGGTTGCTGCCAGTCGCGCAAATTCAACTGCCGGGTCAGGCGTTGCTGCTCGGTGATGGGAATCAGTCCGGCCTGGACCTTGGACCAGGCATTCTCGCGCAGACTTCGCCAGCCTTCCTCACGCGCCATCCGCCGCAAAGTTCCGGTGCGAACGCCGGGCTCAATCAAGTCCGCGACGTCATCCGTCATCAGGAAAAATTCATAGATCGCGACCCGTCCACGGTAGCCGCGCTGCCCGCACTCGACGCATCCCGCGCCTTTGAAAGCCAGGACTTCGGCCTCCGTCAGTTCCAGCGCGGCGGCCATCTCCCGCCGCAGTTCGGCTGGAATCGCCTCATCCGGCTCGCGGCAATGCAGACAGATCCTTTGGGTCAGCCGCTGGGCAATGCTGCAAATCAGTGACGAACCGACGAGGAACGGTTCGATCTTCATGTCGATCAGGCGGGTGACCGCACCAATGCTGTCGTTGGTGTGCAAGGTGGAGAAAACGAGGTGGCCGGTCTGCGCCGCGCGAATGGCAATCTCGGCGGTGGTCGCGTCGCGGATCTCGCCGATCAACACCACATCGGGATCGTGCCGTAGCACGGAGCGCAGACCGTTGGCAAACCCCAGCCCGATGTCTTCGCGCACCTGGATTTGGGAAACGCCTTCGAGCTGGTACTCGACGGGATCTTCGATGGTGATGATCTTGCGCGTCGCGTCGTTGGCGTGGGCCAGCGCGGCGTACAGCGTGGTGGTCTTGCCGCTGCCGGTCGGCCCGGTGATCAGGATCAACCCCTGGGGCAGCTTGGTGATCTCGGCGAACAAGCGCTCGTGGGTCGGGTCCATCCCGAGCTGGCCCAGATCAAGGAACAGGCTTTGCCGGCCCAGAATGCGCAGGCAGACCGTTTCGCCATGTTTCGTGGGAATGATGGAGACCCGGAGATCGTAATCTTCGCCGCCGGTCTTCATCGCGATCCGGCCGTCGTGCGGCAGCCGTTTCTCGGCGATGTTCAGGCCGCCCATGATCTTGAGGCGGGACACAATCGCTCCATGCAAGGCCCGGATGCCCTCCGGCACCGGTACGTTCTGCATGATGCCGTCGATACGGTAACGCAGGCGGATCGACGCCTGGTACGGTTCGATGTGAATGTCCGTGGCGGACAAGCGCAGCGCCTCGACCAGGATCTGATCGACGAAGCGCGCGATCGTGGCATCGACCGCCGAATCGTCATCGCCGGCCGTGACATCGAACACCACTTCCTCGCTGCCGTCGGCGAGGTTGCGGTCCTCGCGGAGTTTTTGAATCGTCTCCGCGCCGAGCCCGAACTGGCCCTTCAAGTACGCGTGGATGCTGCTGGGCGAGGCGAGGGCGATCTTGATCCGCTTGTTGAGCAGCAAACGCAGGTTGCCCAGCTCCATCGGGCGCGGCAGTTCGCTGAACGCGATGGTCAATTGCTCGCCCTCCAGCGCGCACGGCACCATGTGGTAGTGGAATACGAACTTGACCGGCACGGCCTTGAGCGCCTCCTCGCTGGGCGGGCGAAGGGTCAGGTCGATGAATTCCACGTTGTGAATCTCCGCCAATACACGCCAGGTGTCCTCCTCGGTCGCGTAATTGAGATCCACGATCGCGCGATGCTGGGGCACGCCCAGGCGTTCCTGGCGCCGGCGAACTTGTTCGAGTTCACGCGCGCCCAGCTTGCCCCGCTGGTACAGGAGCATCGCCGGTTCGAGCAAAGGAGCGGGTTTGGCCATGGCGTCAGGGAAGCGGGACCGAGAGTTGCAGCGTCTGCCGAAACCCGACCTGGTTGGTTTGCGCGGCGTTGGTCAGCACCAGGCCGGTGCCCGTGATCGCCGCAATCCTCCAGTCCGCGACGAGCAGGCCGCCGACTCCGAGCTGCATCATTTGCTGATCCAGCCGCACGAACGCGGCAGTCTCACCGGTGCTGGCGGCCAGCGTGCCCAGGAACGTTACCGCGACATTCCGCGATTTGGGTGGCTCCGGAACCGGTTTCGGCGGGGTGGGCTGGTTGAAGTGCCCGGTGAAGAAAACATCCCGGCGCTGTTTGCCGCTCAACAGTTCCTCAAAAGGCTCGGTGGAGAAGAGTCCGCGAAACTGGTCGATGGCCGCTTCGTTGGCGCGCGTGGCCGTGCGCTCGGGCACGGATGACACTTCCAGCAGGTTGCCCTCGAGCCCGGCCGTGCTCAGTCCGAGCAACACCAGCGCTGCCGCCAGCAAGGCGAAGGCATAAGTCTGATTTCGTTCAAGCGTGGCGGCCATCAGTAATTGGCTCCCGGGGTGAATCGGGTGGCCGGCGCGGGTAGGTGCAGGAACCCGTTGAGTTCCGCGCCCAACCGCACCAGGCCCGGTGCGTCCGTGGTTTCCTTGCGGGCCAGCACCCTTTGCAGGCAGACGCCCGGCAGACCCTCGACCGCCGGCAACTTGAGGGCGGCACGCCCCTCGGAGTCCAGCAAGACCAACCCCAGCCAGCGGGCGATGGATTCCGAAGTGCCGATGAGTTCGATACGCAGGGGCAACTCCACCAGCCGCGTCGGCTGGCTCGCGCCCGTGAAGTGGCGCACCGGGTCGGGCATCTTCACGTCTTCGATGGATTGCACGCCCGCCTCGACGGCGGCCCGGAGCACGCCGTCCATCATCGCCAGTTGGCCCCAGAGCAATTCCGGCAGCGGGTTCTCGATGGTGAACTCGGGCAGCCCTGCGGTGACCGCCGGGGTGATTTTAACTTTGCGCTCCCCCGCCAGGTTGATGAGGCGGTCGCCCCGGGTGAGCCGTTCATTCTGATAATCGATCAACTGAAAATTACGCGCCAGATTGGAGGCGATGGCCGGCTCCGGGGCGAACCGCCGCGCGATCAACTCGCGCGCCAGCGCGGCGTTGGTGAGGGACACCCGGAGCGAGGCGTCCAGGCGGGTCAGGGCTTCCAGGGAAAGTCCGGAGATGGCCGGGTTGTTGGTGGCCGCCGCCCGCAGCTCCGCTTGAATCCGCTCAAACGGCCGGGACTGGTCCTGCTCCCGGGTGGCCAGCGGCCGGTACACCGCGGCGTAGTACAACGCGATCACGACCAGCGCGATGGTGGCGCTCAGCCGGCGGTGGGTGGATCGGTTCGGCGCACTCATGGGCGGTTGCCGTTCTCGCTTTCAGCGGCCCGGGGCGGGGTCGTTCGCGCGCGTTCAGTTTGCTGGGTCAACTGGCGCACTTGCTCGGCGGTCAGAACCGGCCGGGCGAATTCGTTGTCGGTCAGCGTGAAGGAGAGTGCGTAATGCCCCTCGGGCACCACGACTGATTCCTTCACCAGCCGGCGGCGCTGGTCCGGGGAGAGGATGTCCACTTTGCGGAAGATGGGGTTCTGCTTGAACCGGTCAATCATTCCGCTGAGGACGGCCCGGGCGCTGAACGGATCCAGCGTCGTGCTGAACTCCGCCACAAAGGCGTTCGTCAGCCGGGCGGTCGTGGCGGTCGGGAAAGTGGCGGCGGGCGGCGCATTGGTCGGCGGCGGCGGCACGGGCTCGGTGTAATAGCTGTCCGCATCCGCGAACAACACGAACCAAGAGTTGGTTTCGAGTTCATGGTTGGCGAGCAGGCCCAGAGTCTGGACGGCGGCGATCGTCTGTCGTTGACGGGTGAGCACGGGACGCAGTTCCTCATACTCGGCGGCGAGCTGAAGCTTCAGTCGATCAGTCTGGCGCGCAAGCTGGAGCACCGCCTCCGCCTGGGTGAGCTGATCCTCGGCGGCCCGGATGAAGTAGTATTTCTGCCAGGTGCCAAAACCCAGCACGAGCACGGTGATCGCGAGCACCAGCCAGGTGCCGGCCTGGAGCAGTTGCACCGCGCCCTGTTCCTTGCGCGCGGCCCGCATTTCCTCCGGCACGAGCGAAGCGGAGGGACCGCCGCGCCGAAACAGCTCGCACGCCAGACCAAAGGCCACCGCGAACTGCCCGGCGGGCTGGATGGGCGGGCAGCCCGGCAGCTCGGCCCAACGCCGGAACGTCAGCACGCTGTTGTTGCGCAGATACTCGATCAACCCCGGCATCTCGGATTCGCCGCCACAGAGAATCACTTCAAACTGGCTGGCGGAAATGTTCAGCACGGGATGCTCGGCGAGCCAGTCCTCCAGGATGCGCACCAGTTCGCCGTGCCAGCGGTCCACCATCTGTTGCAGGGCCGGCATGGCTTCCGGACCGGTCAGCAGGTTCTCCGTGTTCTTGGAAAACTCGGCCTCCATCCCCGGGCAACGGCGTTCCGCGCGAATCTGTTCGCTGAACAACAGGCCCCCCACGGCAAAGCTGGTGACGTACACGCCCTGGCCCTGGCAGATGACCGCCACCTCCGTGCCGGAGGAACCCAGATCCACGAGCAGCACATTCGAGGGTGCCGGGTGCGCCTCGCGGTAAGCGGCGACCAGGGCATTGGCCGTCGAGGAAACCTCCAGCACGTCTTCCGAAAATGCCTCGAAGTGTCGCACCACCGAGAGCACTTCGCTTTCGCGCGCGTGCGTCACCCAGTATGGATTGCTGTACTGCGCGAACGGTTGGAGCTGGCCGTAATCGTAAATGATCGCGCTCTCCGTCAGGCCGCTGAGCTTCACCACATCCGCCTGAATCTGCTCGCGAATGGTGCGCGCGTCCGCCCCGGGCAGGTCGAGCACCTGCGAATCCGTCGCGTGTTGCGGCACGCTGATGACCAGCGGGTGAACGCCCAGTTCCTCCTCCAGTTCCTGCAGTACGCGGACCCAGCCGGCGGAACCGGGTTGCGAGGATTCATCCAGACCGATGACCCGGTGCGCGTGAATGCGGAGCCGGCCAAACAAGTTGGACACCAGCAGCGCCTTGAGGCAGCGGCTGCCGACATCAACCGCCAGAAAGCGGCGGGCGGGAGGCAGGGAGAACCGGTTCATCGCAGGGCCTCTCACGGAGCGGCCGCCGGTGCCTCCGTCCTGGGCAGGACGAACTCACCCGAGTCGGAAACGATGGTGGCCGTTACGAAAATGAGCAGGTAACGGGGGGCATCCACCTCCGTGCGCCGCCGGAAAAGCGCCCCGACCAGCGGCAGATTGCCCAGCACCGGCACGGACTCGACAAAGGTCGTCTGGTTGCGCTCGAGCACGCCGCCCATGACGACGGTTTCCCCGGAGCGCACGCCGACCCGGGTGGACAATTCCTGCGTGCGGGCCTCCGGCAGGCGGATGTCGAAGCGGCTGACCGGATTGCCCGACTCATCGACATCGGTGACCGTCGCGAAGGTGACCAGTTGCACGTCGGAGCTCACCCGGGGGTTGAGGCCGAGCAGAATATTTTCACCATCCCCGGAAATGCTGGCCACGACGTCCAGTTCCACCCCGGAGGTAATCTTGGTCGGTTTGCCATCCGGGACCAGGCTGGAGGAGGTGCCCCGCTCGAAAGTGGTCTGCTTCACCGTGTACTGCTCGTAGTAGTATTGAATCTTGCCGTCGCTGATCTTGCCGGGCCGGTTGTTGATCAGCAGCAGGCGCGGCGCGCTCAAGGTCTGGCTCTCACCGCTCTGGTCCAGTGCCGTCAAGGTGGCCGTGAGGTTCTGGCGGTTGAGGATGTTGGTGAACGTCTCTTGAATGGGCAGGGCCACCGCGGCCGGGGCCAGGCGGGTGAAGTCCTGGCTTTCCACGGTCTGTTGCGAGAGCAGGTTGCGGCCGGTCTCCCACGCCACGCCGAGCCGCAGAAATGCCGGCTCGGAAACGGTGATGAAGCGGGCTTCGATGAGGACCTGCTGGATGGGCTTGTCAAACTCCTTGATGATCCCCTCCAGCACGGCCAGTTGTTCGCGGGTGCCGCTGGCCACAATCAAGTTGCGCTCGTAGTCGATGAGGTACTGTGAACCTTTGAAGAACTGCATGATGGCGTGCTCGATGGCGGGCTTGTCAGGCGCGAGGTCGGGCACGAACAAGTTCAGCTTCTCGGTGGTCGTGACCGCGGTGACCTGCCCCTGATTGTTCCGCGCCTCCACGCGCGTCGGAGCCTCGTCGGCAAACCGCGCGGGCATCACGAAGCCTTTGCGCAACCGGTAGATGCGCGTCTCTTCCTTCGCGTTCTTGGGGTCGTTGCCATCAATGATCCAGATCAAGTCCTCGCCCACCTGGAAGCTGACCTCCAGATTGCGGGAGACGTATTCCAAGAACTCGCGCAACTGCACCTGTTCGAAATTGACGCTGAGTTTCTTCTGAAACGCCGGCAGCGTCTTGTCCGCCACGAAGTTGATCTTCTCCCGGTCCCCGATGGAAAAAATGATCTGCTCCAGGGTGACGTCGTCGAGTTTCACCGAAACCCGCCGGTTCAGCAGTTCGGCCATTGGCCCTTCCGTGACGGAGGGGCTGTTCAAGAACCCTTGATGCTCGATGGTCTTGCCGTAACTCTCCGGCACGTAGCGGGTGGCCTCGATTTGCTGCACGGCGTCCCGCAAGTCCTGGCGTGGCGTGAGACCCCGGTCCTTCTGCTCGGTCAAAATGTCCTTCACGGTCGGGTTGAACGGTGAGTTCTTGGCATCGACCTCGCGGATGCGGTCTTCGATCGCCCGCTCCCGGACCAACTTTCGGGTGTCAGATACCCACGTGAACAGCCGGGCGATGGCGGGGTCGTTGGGAAACTCCTCGGCCAGGCCCAGGGCTTTCATTTCGGCCTCCTCCCACCGCGCCTTGTCGGCGAGATCGAAAACTTCCTTGATGGCCTCATCGTGTACGGCGTCAAAGCGGACTTTGGGGCGCTCCACCGGAGCCGGTGTCGCTGCGGAATCGGCCGTGCCCGGCGGGAAGGGCTCCGCCGCGGGAATCACCGCCGGCCCGTCCACGGCCGCTACCGCCGGGTCCGCCTTGCGCGAGACGCATGAAGTGGCAGTCAGCAAGACCAGCACGAGTGCCGTTATGTGATTCCAACCGCGAGTGACTGCCATAGTAATGCTTTTCGGACGGCCGCTCCCTCGCGACCATTCACCACTGAGCCCCGGCCGGCCCATGCAAACGTCCCGCATTGAAGCGCGAACCGGGGATGCGACTTGCCCGTCAGTGTGCGGAATTCACGCCCAAGGCGTAAAGCTGAATTCTCCCCGCCAGCGCATTGCGGGTTGGTGCCAGTACGAAACCACGTGTGGCGAGGAGGCTCCGGTTTTAGCGCCCGAGCACGCGGCGGGCGTCCTGTTCCGGATCGGCGTGTTCCCGGCGGTAGAGCTGGTACACGCTGGTCGCCTCCATCCGCTGGCCGACTTCCAGCAGTTGCAGCGGGCCGAGCAACTCGAGTTCGACGTACGCGTCCGGGTCCGGATTGGTGTACACCTCCGCGCTGCTGCCGTTGTCCGGATAACGCCGCTGGCGGTCGCGGGGCGATTCAATGAGCACCATGGTCTGGTCCCCGACCCACAAGAGCGTGTCTGCATCGCTCCCAAACTTGGTGGACTTGTCCTTCGGGCGCGTGAGCGAAAGCAGGCCCTTGTTGAAGGTGAGGTCTGGCGGGAGATCCTTCGACTGCGCGTGATACCCGCTGGGGAAAAGCGTCGGCTCCGGCACGGGCACATACACGCCCACCGGATCATTGAGCTGGGTGATGATCCACACGCTGAGCGACATCGGGTTGCCGGTGACTTTCTCGTAACGCGTGGTGATGCGCATCCGCGGTTCAGTGGGGTCCAGGGTGATCATCCGGTACGTGCGGATGCCGAGATGCGGATCGACCGGCGAGATCAGGGTGACCTGCGTGCCGCGCGTCTGGGCGGTAACTGGCAGGGCATCGAAGGCGACCGGCGGTGGCCACGCGCGCGGGGTCAGCTTCGGCCAGTCTGCCTGCGGGGCGGGCCACGATTTGTCGCCGCCGAAGTTCTTCCACTCGGAGGAACTCGGGTCCGGGGCCTGGCCGAACAGCGCCGTCTTCTCCCAGAACGGATTCTCCTCGCCGATGAAGCCGAACCCCATCACGCGCCCGATGACCGGCACGATCACCACCTGGGCGAGTCCGTTGTCGAGGATGATCGAATCCGCCCAGCCGTGGTAATTGGTGCGCGTTACCGTGACGGTCCCGCGACCTCCGGCGGCAGCGGCGTTGCCCGCTCTTGCAGCGTTTCGACTGGCTGCTGCCGGTGAGGTCTGTGAACGATCCGAAGTCCCGGCCGCACCGGTCATTGCCTTCACCAGGCCGAAGAACCCGCGTTTGCGCTCGCTGGATATTGCCCAGTTCACCGGCACGCTCTGGAAGCCTTCGTCGAAACCCTCGTCCTGCATCCGGTAATCAAAGTAACCCCACGACGCATACTCGCTGACCGCCGCCACGAAGTTGTTCATCGGTTGGTCGAAGTTGAAGTGGTCGTCCTCGTTGAAGAGGATCGGCTGACCGCGGTAGCCCGGCACTTCCCGCGTCTGCTTCACCATCTCCTGGATGCGTTCCGGCTGCGCGACCCCGTTACCGTGCAGCAGAATGAAGTCGGAATGACGCACCACATTTTCGCGCGGGATCGTGCCGCCGCCATAGGAGGTGCTCACCAGCAACCGCCGGCCGCCCACCGTGGTGTTGCGCACAAACTCGATCAATTCATGCACCCGGTCGGGCTGGAGAATGGCGTGATCGTAGCGGACGTTGCACTCGTTGTTGATCTCGACGAGCACGTTGCGCCAGCCCTTGCCGAGCACCCAGCGGGTCGCGTTGTCCACCGCCTTGATCACCGCCGCCTCGTCCTGCAACCGCTCATCCTGGCCAAAGTAAAAATAGCCAAGGATCACCACCATGCCGAGCTCGTCCGCGCGATTGATGATGCGCTCCAGCCGCGCGAGATACTCCGGCCGCAGCGAGCCGTCGGCGTTGATTGCGGAATTGTGCCACGGTTGCTCGCGGGAATAGCCCTGCGGCGAACCGCCCTGGAGGTTGATCGTGAATGCCAGCAACCCGTGCGCGCGCCACGCGGGCATCGCCGCGATGAACTCACGCGTGTTGCGTTCGGCGTCCCACCGGCCGGTGTCGGGATACGACCAGCGCGCAACCGTCTCGGCGTTCAGATCGTCGAAGATGCCCTGGACCATGCGCGAGTTCATGAGCAGCCCCTCGATCTTGTGCCCGTTCCAGGTCCGGCCTTTGTAGGTCGGCTCGCCATTCAGGTAAAACTGGTCGCCGACAATCGAGACAAACGTCCGGCGCAACGGCGTCTGGGCCGTTGCGGACCCGATGGCCAGCAAGAGCAGAAACGTGAACGAGCGGAAAAGCAGGGACGTGTTCATGGTGGCGATCAGTTAATGCTCCCACCTCACTTTCGGGAAGCGAAATTCCGGGTGCGGATGAAGGTGGCTGCCGCCCCAAGCTCGGCATGGATTTGCGGCCTGCCCGCGTCAAGGTTTGATCAGGCGGAAGAACCGGGCGGTTTCGGTGGTTGGCGCAATGGCTGGGTTTGCTGAACCGCTCGACGAATTCGTCCAATTCGCCGGCGATACTGACCCGGTCTCTTGCAGCACAAAGCCCGGCGTATCCGGCGACCATGAGATTGTTGAGGATACGTATTGCGTCCCTCGATTGAGCGCAAGCGTTGGCGGTAGCAGGGCAAACAAGTGGGCCGTACCGGATGCTTGGACGAGACCATTACCCGATTGCGCTCCGATGAGAACGACGTCCGTATCATGAGCCGCCACTGACATGCCAAACGATTCAAAGTTCGCCGGGGTGGGTTTGGTGAACGTAGTCAGCAAGGTTCCGTTGGTGCTGAATCGGTATGCCGCACCTGCTACTACTCCGCTCGCTGTTCTCTGAATTGCCCCGATAACCACCTGATCCTTGCCCAAGGCGGCCACCGAATAACCAAACAAGTCTCTGTAGGCGGGATCAGGGCTAGAGAACGTTTTCAACAAGGCCCCGTTCGTACTGAACAGGTATGCCGCGCCCGATTGATGAGCCCCTGTGGAGTCTTCAGGAGCCCCAATAAGAACCCTGTCATTCCCAACTGCTGTCAACGAGTGTCCAAAGCGATCGAAGCCTTCCGGTGCTGGATTGTTAAAGGTGGCAACCAGTGCGCCGTCCGTATTGAACAGATAGACCACCCCGGGAAACTGCCCATCCGCCTGGTCTCCAACAGCACTGATGAGGACATGGGTGCGACCAAGCGCGGCGACTGAATAGCCAAATTGATCGCCGATGGCCGGTGTGGGGTTGGTGAATGTCGTCTGCAACATCCCATTTGTCTGAAATAAATAGGCCTTCCCGCCTGGTACAGCAGCGGTGTTATCTCCCCATGCGCCGATGAGCACTCCGTCATTGCCGACACTTGCTACCGAACAACCGAAATAGCAGTTA
>CAYXDZ010000020.1:0-15195 GCA_964463815.1 uncultured Verrucomicrobiota bacterium
TCGGCGGTTTGCACATGGGTATGGGTGCCGATGACGGCGCTGACCGCGCCATCCAGCAGGCGTCCCATGCCGATCTTTTCCGCCGTGGCCTCGGCATGAAAATCAAGGAAGATGACCGGAGTGTGTTCGCGTAATCGATGCACCTCGGCACGCACGGCGAGAAACGGATTATCGAGCGCCGCCATGAACGCGCGGCCCTGGGCGTTGATCACCCCGATCAGGCCGCGGCCCGGCACTTCGTACAACGCGCTCCCCTGCCCCGGCGTACCGGCGGGATAGTTGAGCGGGCGGACAAAACGACGTTCGTTCTCGAGCAGCTTGACGACTTCCTTTTGGTCCCAGAGATGGTCGCCGCTGGTGATGACATCGACCCCGGAGGCGAAGATTTCCGAGGCTGTATCCGGCGTGATGCCTGAACCACCGGCGGAGTTTTCCCCGTTGGCGATCACCCAGTCGAGCTGGTGGCGGGAGCGCAACTCCGGCACGAGCTTGCGCACGGCCCGGCGGCCCGGTTCGCCCACGATGTCGCCGATGAATAGAATGCGCACCGGGCGAAGTTATCGGCGCGGGGCGCAGTGACAAGCAAAACGCCGCTCAAACGTAGAGCGCGGCCTGCAGATCGCGCAGCAACACGCTGGTGAAGGGGTAGCGCTGGTCCGGCAGTGTCTCCAGGCACTTGAGGACAATCTGCTCCAGCCGCACGGGGATGGCCGGATTGTGCTCGCGCGGCTTCATGAAGTCGCTGCGATCCAACTGGGCCTTCAGTACTTCGTCGGGACTGTTGCCCGGAAACGGCTTTTCGAAGGTGAGCAACTCATACGCGGCGACGCCGAAAGCAAAGATGTCTACGCGATGATCCACCGGCTGCCGCAGGATCTGCTCGGGGGCCATGTAGGCGGGCGTGCCGGGATTCTTCGGCAACTTCCTGGGTTCCTCGGGACGCTCCTGCGCGAGATCGAAATCCACCAGCCGGATGTTGCCGCTGCGGGTGAGCAAAACGTTCTCCGGCTTGAAATCGAGATGCATGTAGCCGTTTTCGTGGACATATTCCAGCACCGTGGCACAGTCGATCAGGATGTTGCCCGCCAGCTCGGACAACCGCTCATCCCCGAGCGCAATCGCCTGCTTCAAGTTGGACGACTCGAGATACTCCATCGCGAGGTAGAGACACCCGTTGATCTTGCCGTGGCCGAGGTAGCCGATCACGAGCTCGTGATCGTGGAGATGGGAAAGGATTTCGCAGCCATTGGTAAAACGCTTCCGCATGGAATCAAAGAAGCCGCGCGGGTGCATGCGCTTGATGGCGCAGGTCTTTCCGGCCGCGTCCGTGGCGATCCAGATGTCGGCCATGCCGCCGGAATTGATCAGTTCGTGCAGGTAATACGGCCCGAACTGGCCCGGCTGACCGTGCTCGGCCGTGCCTTCACTCGTGTTGGATTCAATCGCCATGCGAACGTCACTGCTTTGAGTTGAACGTGGACGCCTGACCATGCCAAAGGATTTGGGAGTCAGCCAAGCATTTCCTCTGTATTCGGAAACCGTGACTGAAATCAAGCGTGACGGCCGCCGTGGCGAGCGGCATGGTAGCCGGCAAATCACCGCCCGAGTTCGCGCATGTGGCAACCCCTTCAATCCTGGCTGGGCGCATCCCTGGGACTGCTCTTTCCCGAGGTCTGCCAGATTTGCGGTGAGTCACGGTCCCGGCCCGCCGACGGGTATGTCTGCCCGACCTGCTGGTCAAAGCCCGGAGCCATCCGCTTTATCCGCCCGCCGTTTTGCGACCGCTGCGGCCTGCCGTACGAGGGTGCCCTGACCACGGATTTCGTCTGCGCCAATTGCATCGACGTGAAGCTCCACTTCGCCACCGCCCGCTCGGCGACGGTCGCGAGCGGACTGGTGCGCGAGGCGATTCACCGCTTCAAGTATCAACGCCACCTCTGGTTCGAACCGTTCATCGTCGATTTGTTGCTGCGGGAAATGCGCCCGTGGCTGGCGGCAAATCGGTGGGATTGTCTGGTGCCGGTGCCGCTGCATCCCCAGCGCGAACGCGAGCGCGAGTTCAATCAATCCCAACGCATTGCCGCCGCCGTGAGCCGGGTGACCGGCCTTCCCTGCCACGGCCGGGCGCTCCGGCGCACCCGCGCAACCGAAAGCCAGACGGCCCTTTCCCGGGAGGAGCGCGCGGCCAACATGCGGAAAGCGTTTGCCATCGGGGGGCGCTATCCATTAAACGGGTCACGCGTGATCTTGATCGACGACGTCTTCACCACCGGGGCCACCACGAATGCGTGCGCCCGGGTGCTGCGTGCCGCCGGAGCGGCGGAAGTCTGCGTGTGGACCGTGGCCCGCGGTGTTTGAACCTTTATGGCGAAGAAACCAAAGAATCATATTCTCGATGGCACGGAGGACGTGGAGCCCGCCGTGACGCCGCCGCCGTCCGGATCGCAGACCACCTTCATCCGCAAGCCCAAGATTTCCTCCGCGCCCGCCCGCAAGCGGGAGATTCCCGAGGGCGTCTGGACGAAGTGCCCAAAGTGCGCAAACCTGATCTTCGACAAGGAACTGGATCTCAATCTCAAGGTTTGTCCGACCTGCGAATACCATTTTCCCATCAGCGCCCGGGAGCGAATCCACGCCCTCGTGGAAACCTGTTCCTTCGAGGAAATCAACGCCGGCATGCAGAGCGTGGACATCCTGCAGTTCACCGGCGTGGCGACCTACACCTCCAAGCTGGCCGCTTATCAGAAATCCACGGGGCTCAAAGACGCCGTGATCACGGGCATCGGCAGCATCGGCGGACAGAAGGCCGCGCTCGGCGCCATGGACTTCAGCTTTCTGGGCGGCTCGATGGGCAGCGTGGTCGGTGAGAAACTCACGCGTCTGATTGAAACCGCCACGGATCGGGAGTTGCCGTTGATCATTATCTCCACCAGTGGCGGCGCCCGGATGTATGAAGGCATGTTCAGCCTCATGCAGATGGCGAAGACCTGCGGGGCGCTGGCTTATCACGGCCAGGCCCGGTTGCCCTACATCAGCGTGCTCACGCACCCCACGACGGCCGGCGTCATGGCGAGCTACGCCAGCGTGGGCGACCTCATCATTGCCGAACCCGGAGCCATGATCGGCTTTGCCGGCCCGCGCGTGATCAAGGACACCACGCAGGCGGAACTGCCGCCCGGCTTCCAGACGGCGGAATTCCTCCTCGACCGCGGCTTGATCGACGCCATTGTCGGCCGCCAGGAGATGAAGGAGCAACTCGCCTACTATCTTGAGTTTCTCCTCAGCGGCCGGTCTGCCCTGCGCAAGGCTGGTTGAACACTGGTCGCGACCGCAAACCCCGACGGAATTGGCGGGCTGAAGCGCCCGATGCCAAGCCTGCCGCCTCCCGTCAGCTTCGTCTGGCTTTCTCCACGTCGGGTTACTCGGTCAACCACTTGGCCGCGCGCTCAAACGGCGGACTGGACATCCCGGATTGCGAAAGAATGCGGTCCAGCTTGCGCGCAAACTTAATGAGAGTTGGAGTTCTGGGAATGATGATTTGTTGCCCCACGCGAAGACGCCGTGGATCCAGACCAGGATTTGCCTTCAGCACCTCACTCACTGAGATCTGATGCAGCATGCAAATACGAATGATCGTCTCTCCGGCGACCACGGTGTGGGTGGTGTCCCTTGGCTTCGGCGAGCTCAACAGGACCCCGACAACCATCAGGCCCAGGAGAGCAGGGACGAGCAAGATGAGCAACCGACTGCGGTGCCTCTTCAAGAATGCACCGGCCCCTTGGCTACTGGCGTTTGATTCCACCCCATCCATGCCTGTTCTGGCTGATAGTCATCATCAAATTCGTACCGGCACTACCACGGCTTGCGCTCGTTCATCGCCTTGAGGATGACCCGGCGCAGGTCGAGCGGGTCGATGCTGTCGAGCCGCTCGTAAATGATCCGTCCCTCGGGATCAATGAGCACGGTGTAGGGCACCGGACCCTCCCACTTCGGATTGAAGGCGTTGATCAGCGCGTCGCGATCTTCAGTGGCAAAGATCAGGTTGCGATTCGAAGCTTCCTTCTTCCGCAGAAATTCCAGCACCCGGTCCGTCTCGTCCGGCCGGTTCAGCGACACGGATACAAACTCGAAGTCGCGATGCCGGTACATCCGGTTGATTGTCACAAACTCATCGAACTCGGCGATGCACGGCGCGCACCAGGTCGCCCAGAAGTTTACCAGGCGGAACTTGCCGGAGTCGTTCTTCCGCAACGCCTGCAAGGTCGCCACGTCGGCCGGTGCGACCGTCACCGGTTCCAAAGCGAGCTTCGCCAGGTAAGCCTCCACTTGATCGTGCTTGCCGGCCCACTTCACGGAGCAGCCGATGGCCTTGGTCTTGGTAATCTCCGGCTCCCGGCCGGCGAGCAGCGCGTCGAGCGCATCGCGCACGTAGTGCTTCTTCACATGCTGGATGCGCTCCGAGTCATCAATGGCACCAACGTACCGCAACTTCCGATCGGCATCGAAGATGAACGCGTGCGGCGTGGTGGCCGGACCATACTTCTTCGACGCCTCCTCCGTGTCGCCATCGTAGAGGTAGGGAAAGTTGAACTGGGCGTGTTCAGCGCGGAGTTTCATCTCCTCGAAGCTGTCGCTCAGATCGGCCCAACCGAGTTCGTCCAACCGCACGGACTTGGGATCGTTGGGACTGATCGCCACGAGCGCGACGCCTTTGTCCCGGTAATCCGTGACCAGTTGCTTGACGCGCTCTTCGTAGTACTGGGCCGTCGGGCAATGGTTGCAGGTGAAGAGCACGATCAAGATCTTCGAACTGGCGAAGTCCTGGAGTGCCCAATTCCGGCCATCGACGCCGGGCAGGTTGAAATCGGGCGCGGCCGAGCCGAGTTCCAGCACGGGCGGGACGCTGCCGGCCGCCAGCAGGCTGTTCGCAGTGATGAACCCGGTGGCCAGCAAGGAGAGAAGCGCTTTCATGAGTTGGGATCATAACCGTCCGAATCACGCCAGCAAGCCGCATAATTTCGGAACGAACCGGCGCTCCGCCAGCAAGCAACGGCGTGGACATTGACACGACGCGGTCGGAGCGGGAATGCTGACGCAGGTTCCAAGATGCGATTTCAGGCACGCCAGCATTCGTTTGCGTTTCCCCGGTCAACGGTGTTGATGGGGATCGTCAATGTGACACCGGATTCGTTCTCGGATGGCGGCCGGTTTTTCGATTCCGGGCGCGCGGTGGATCATGCGCTGCAACTGGCGGCGGAGGGGGCGGAGATCCTCGACCTTGGGGGCGAATCCACCCGGCCGGGGGCGACGCCGGTGCCGGTCAGCGACGAAATCGCCCGCGTCATCCCGGTCATCCAGACATTGGCCCGTCAAACGGCTTGTATCATCTCCATCGATACGCAAAAGCCCGAGGTGGCGGAAGCTGCCGTGGCCGCCGGAGCGTCGATCATCAATGACATCGCCGCCAACCGGACCGATCCCGCGATGTGGGAGTGTGTGGCCCGGACGGGTGCCGGTTATGTCTGCATGCACATGCAGGGCACCCCACAAACAATGCAGGAATCGCCGCATTATGCCGATGTAGTGACGGCAGTCCGGGAGTTCTTTGAAGACCGCTTGCGCCGGCTCGTCGGCGTCGGGGTGCGGCCGGAGCAGGTGGCGCTCGATGTCGGCATCGGTTTTGGCAAGACGGTTGAGCACAATGTCGCGCTGCTCGCCGCAATAAGCAGTTTTCAAATGCCCGGCCGGCCACTACTGTTGGGCGTGTCGCGCAAGTCCTTCATCGGCAAACTGACGGGCAGTCCGACGGATGACCGGTTGCCGGGGGCGCTTGCCGCAACCGTGCTGGCGGTTCACGACGGCGTGCAAATCGTCCGCACGCATGACGTGGCGGCAACCCGGCAGGCCTTGCAGGTGGCGGAAGCGATCAGGCAGAGACAAAGCGCATGTGGCAGGAACTGATATCCAGTTGGCGCCCGGCGATGGAAATTTTCATCCTCGCCGTCGGGGTCTATTATGCCCTGATCTTTGTGCGCGGCACGCGGGGCTGGCCGATTGTGATCGGCTTTGGCGCGGTGGTGGTGCTCTGGTTCGCCACCACGACGCTCAAGCTGGAGGTGCTCAGTCATCTGTTGCGCACGTTCTTCGGGTTTTCCGCAGTGGTCTTGCTGATCATTTTCCAACCGGAAGTCCGGCGGCTCCTCGCGAAGGTCGGCAATCACCAGTTTTTCAGCACCACGCAGGAGCGGCAGAACATCGAGGTGATCGTCGAAACGGTGGAAAGACTGGCGGATGTGCGCATTGGCGCGCTGATTGCCATGCAACGCTCGATCAACCTGGATGAAGCCGTGGAATCCGGGGTGCGGGTGGACGCGACGGCCACGCCCGAAATGCTGGAGACGATCTTCTTTCCGAACAACGCGATTCATGATGGCGGCGTGCTGATCGACGGGGGGCGGATTCTCAAGGCGGCTTGTATTTTCCCGCTGACGCAGCGGCAGGATTTGCAGAAATCAGTGGGCACCCGGCACCGCGCCGCGCTGGGTTTGAGCGAGGAAACGGACGCGGTGGTCATTGTCGTCTCGGAGGAAACGGGCTCCATTTCGTACGCCTACAAGGGCGAGCTGAAACGCGGGCTGACGATCGAGGAACTGCGCGCGTTTCTCACCGCGATCTTCATCAACGAAAAGCCGGCCTTTCAGTGGAAGCAGTTGTTCGGTAAGAAGCCCCGCCCCGCCCCGCCCGCCGAACCGGCGGTGCCCGAACCGGCGGCGGGAAAGACGCAAGCGCCATGAAATTGCGCGACCTCATCCTGCATAATTTCTGGTGGAAGCTGGTCTCCCTGCTGGTCGCGGTGATCGTGTGGAGCACGTACTACATCAGCGGAGGAAGGTTTCTTGACGCGCTCACGACGGATGACGCCACCAGCCGTTTCGAAGGCTACCGGCCGCGGTTGCTCAAGCGCCAGAGCGACCCCCACCGTTATCAGTTCTCACCCGAGGAGGTAACCGTCAGCTTCTCCGGTGCCCGCGAACTCCTGGACCGGATGACGTTCAAGGACATCGTGGTGTACGTGGATGTGCAGGAGTACCTCGTGGGCGCCACCAACCTGCTGGCCGTGCAAGTTCGGACGCCGCCCAACGTCAAATTGGTGAGCGTCAAACCGGACAAACTCACGGTCCGGCGCGTCGAGCCCGTGGTGCTTCCGCCCAATTGAGATTTACTTCATGAGCAACCCCCAAAAGATATTCGGCACCGACGGCGTGCGTGGCACGGCCAACCTGGAACCCGTCACCGCAGAGACCGCCTTGAAACTGGGCCGCGCGGCCGGTCACGTTTTCAAGACTCTGGAAACCCAGGCCCGGGACCGCGGCAAGCACAAGATCGTCATTGGCAAGGATACGCGGCTCTCGGGCTACATGCTGGAGAATGCCATTTCCGCCGGCGTGCTTTCGATGGGGGTGGATGTGCTCTTCATCGGACCTTTGCCCACGCCCGGCGTGGCCTACATCACGCGCAGCCTGCGCGCCGACGCCGGCATCGTGATCACGGCCTCCCACAACCCGTATTCGGACAACGGCATCAAATTCTTCCGGGCGGACGGCTACAAGCTGGACGACGAAATCGAGGGCCGGATCGAGCAACTGGTTTTCCAGGCCGACAACAACGTGCTCCGACCTTCCGCCGCCCAAATCGGCAAGGCCGTGCGCATCGACGACGCGCTGGGCCGTTACATCGAGTTTGCCAAGGCGTCCTTTCCCAAAGGGCTGACCCTCGAGGGCCTGCGGATCGTGGTCGATTGCGCCAACGGTGCCGCCTACAAGGCCACACCCTGCGTGCTGCGCGAACTGGGGGCCGAGGTCTTTGTCCATGGCAACACGCCCGACGGCAAAAACATCAATCTGGAATGCGGGTCCATGCATCCGGAGAATCTCTGCGCCAAGGTGCGGGAATTACGGGCCGACGTGGGCATCGCTCACGATGGCGATGCGGATCGCATGCTCCTCTGCGATGAGCAGGGCCAGATGATCGATGGTGACGACATCATGGCCATCAGCGCGCTGGAGATGTTGAAGGAAAAGACGCTCGCGGAAAAAACCCTCGTCGCGACCGTCATGAGCAATGCCGGGCTGGACGCCGCCATCCAGGAAGCCGGCGGCAAGGTCGTGCGCACCGCCGTCGGTGACAAGAACGTCATCGATGAGATGTTGCGGCATGGCTACAACTTTGGCGGCGAACAAAGCGGGCACTTGATTTATCGCGATTACAGCACCACGGGCGACGGTCTCGTGGCCGCCTTGCAGATTCTGCGCATTATCAAGAGCACGAACACGCCGTTGTCCAAGCTCGCCCGTTGCTGGACACGTTTCCCGCAACTCGTTACCAACGTGCGCGTGCGCGAAAAAATTCCGTTCGAGAAACTCGATGGCGTGCTCAACCTGGTCACCCAGGCCGAGGCGGCGGTGAAGCCGCAGGGCGGCCGGGTGCTCTTGCGTTACTCCGGCACCGAGCCCAAGGCCCGGCTCCTGATCGAAGGCCGCGAAGAGGCGGTGCTGGCCCACTGGTCCACGGAGATTTGCCGGGCGCTCAAGGCCCAGGTTGGAGCTTGAGATTCCATGCGCGCACGGCTGGCCATAGTTTTCCTGTCCCTGGCCCTCTCGTCCACGGCAGACGCCACGGAGTCGCCGGTCATTTCAACCAACGACCTCCCTCCGGCTGATGAGGTGATCCGGCGACTGCTGGAGCGCGCGGCGGACAGCGCGAACCAGCAACCCGGCGGTGCCCATGTGTTCTATCGCACCAACATCACCGAGGAGTTTAACGCCAAAGGACGGCTCACGGAGCGCGAAGAACTGCTGTTGCGCGTAGTCGTCCGGGAGGGTGAACACGCGGTCGAGTTGCTGGAAATCAATGGCCGGTCACCCACGGACAAGGAACGTGAGCGTGAGTTGAAACGGTTCAACAGTCCGCCGCGCGAAAGTCCGGCGAACCGCGAGCGCCCCGACCGGTCACGACAGCTTGAGGCTTATTTCACTGAGGAACTGCTGGGCCGCTACGCGTTTACCGTGACCGGCCGGGAGGACATTGATGGCCGTCCCTGCCTGCGGGTTGAGTTCCAGCCGGGCGGTGGCGTGGCCGGCTCGAACAAGTTGTTCGAGCGGGTCCTCGACCGGCTGGGCGGCGTGTTCTGGATCGACGAAAGCGACTACCAGTTGGCCAGGGCGGACCTGGCGCTGCTGGAAAAAGTTTCGCTGTGGGGTGGCTTGCTGGGGGCCCTGGAGCAGCTTCACTTGCGCATCGACCGCACCCGGGACCAGGCCGGTCAGTGGCGGGATCACGCCATTGAGGCCCGATTTGTGGGCCGGGCGGTCGCCCGCCAGATCAATGTGCGCACCCGTGACCTGTCTTCCAAGCCGGAACCGATCCTGGCCGAAGTGGTCGCCGCGGACTGAACGTCGGGGGTTGACTGCGGCCAGCAGCAGGTGGAGCTTAGCACCATGAAAGCAACCCTGACCGTGCTCGTCGTGGCGCTGGTGTTGGGCCCGGGTAAAGAGCTGCCCGCCGAAGACTTGGTTGCGCCAAAAGAGGAAGCGACCGGTGAGGCACCGAAGACCATCACCTCCCCCACCCCGACGGAGAATAACCGCCCCGCGAGTGAACTGTCCTCCCTGTTCTCCGCCGCGACACTCAGCAGCCTTGGCGTCAGCACGAATGCGCGCGTGATCAGCCTGGCAACCAACCGGCTGGATGTGCTCGATCGGCCGGGTGTCCGGCTCGAAGGCGCTTTGGTCCCGCTGCTCAACCGACCTGCCATCTCCACCTTTCTTCAGTTGTTCAATCCATTCGCCCCGGCCGAGTTCGGTGGCATGAGCCCGTTGCGGGAAGGTGAAGTGTTCTCGCGAGCGGAGGCTGATCCCATCAAGACCAAACCGACCGGAGTGTTGTTCTCAGTGGGCGACCAGCCGGAGCAAAGTGTCGGCGCGGGCCGGAGCGGCAACGATTAGCGAAGTTGGGAGAGCAGTGCGACCGCGCGATCCGCCAGGTCGAGGGGAACGGCGGGGAACATCCCGAGGATGAGCATTCCCGCGACGCAGACACCCAAGGTCAGTTTCATCGGCAGGGAGATCGCCACCGGCGCCTGACTCGATTCGTGACGCGGCCAGTAAATCGCCCGGATGACTCCGAAGTAATACCAGATGCTGATCACCACACCGATGATGGCAACGGCCACCACGGCATAAAACGCGGGCTGCCGGATGCCTTCTTCCAATGCCGCCTTGAAGAGCAGGAACTTGCCGAAGAACCCCGCCAGCGGTGGAATGCCGGCCAGGGAAACCATGGAGAGGGTCAGCACCCCGGCCAGCAGGGGTGAGCGCCCGCCCAGCCCGGCAACGGCATCGATCTCGTCTCCTTCGACATTGCGGAGCACGATCACCAGCACGGCGAATGCACCCAGCACCGTGAAAAGGTAGCCGGTCAGATAGTAGAGCACCGCTGAGGCCCCGCTGGCGTTCAACGCAGCCAGCCCCAGCAGCAGATATCCCGCGTGGGCGATGCTCGAGTAACCGAAAATGCGTTTCAGGCTGGTCTGGGCGATGGCGCACAGATTTCCATAGAGAATCGACAGCGCCGCCATGGCCAGCAGCACCAGGGTCCATTGGTGAAACACGTTGGGAGCCACACCATAGACAATGCGCAGCAACAGCACGAAGCCGGCGGCCTTCGAACCCACGGCCAGGAACGCCGTCGAGGGCGCGGGGGCTCCCTGATAAACATCCGGCGCCCAGATCTGATACGGGAACGCGGCAATCTTGAAGCTTAACCCGATCACCACAAACAGCAGTCCGATCAGAAAAATACCATTGCCCGCGAGCACCGCGGACGTTTCAAAAATGTCCGCGAACGCAAACGAACCGGCGGCCCCGTAAACGAACGCGATCCCGAAGATCATGAAGGCCGAGGACAGCCCGCCCATGATCAAATACTTCACCCCGGCTTCCAGCGACAGGAGGCTGTTCCGCTGAAAACTGGTCAGCACGTAAAAGGTGATGGTGACGACTTCGAGAGCCACGAACATCACGGCAAAGTTGGTCGCCGCGGCCGTAAACATCATGCCCGCCAAGGCAAAGAGCGTGAGCGAATAGTACTCCGAGATGCCCGTGGCGATGCGGTCGGCAAACTCCACCTGCAACAGCAGCACGATCACGCCGGCCAGCAGGAAGAAGCGCTTGAAGTAGAGCGCCAGCGGATCGAACACGACGGTATCATTGAACGCGTAACGCACATAGGACGCGTCGGCGAAGAAGCTGAAACAAAGCAGAATCGCCACCGCGACGGCGGCCGCGTAACCGAGCTGGCGCTTGAGCGACGCGGGAGTCCACAAATCCAACAGCAGAAAGGCCAGCCCCAGGCCAACCACCGCCAGTTCCAGACTGATCAGAGAAACATTCATCAAATCTTGATTCGCTCAAGGCGCTTCGACGGCCGCCACCGCGCGCGGCGCACCCGGTTCATCCACGCCGGTGACCATCTTTACCATGCGCGCCGCGTCCGGCTTGATCTTGTTCACCAACACGCCGGGAAACACGCCAAACCACAACAACGCCGCGAGCAGGAGCACGAACGGCAGTTTGCGCCAGGCATTGGCATCCACGAGCACGAACTCAGGGTTGTTCTGCGGACCGTGCAGCACGTTGCGAATCGCGCGCAGCATGTAGATCGCACCGATCAACAGGGCACCCCACGCGGCGAGGACCACGAACCACGGCAGGGAATTCCAGGCACCAAAGAGCACGAGCACTTCCCCGGCGAAGTTGGCGAAACCCGGCAGACCGCAGCCGGCCATCATCGCCATGACGAGGGCCGTGCCGATGAACGGCATCTGCCGCATCAGCCCGCCAAGCTGCCGGATGTCGAGCGTCTTGGTCTGTTGATAGATGTAACCACTCAGCCCAAAAGTGAGCGCGGCGAGGAGCCCATGCGCAATCATCACGAGCACCGTGCCGGTGACGCCGATGAGCGTCAGACTGGCCAGGCCGAGGAACAGGAATCCCATGTGCGCGACGCTGGAATTGCCGATCAGCAGATTGAGATCGCGCTGGCGCATCGCCACCCAACCGCAATAGATCAGGTTGCCGATGGCGAGCACCGCAATCACCCAAACCCAGCTTTGCGCCGCCTGCGGCAGCAGCGGGAAAGCGATCTTGATCAAGCCATACAGCCCAAACTTCTTGAGCACGCCCGCGTGCAGCATGGCGGTCGCGGTCGGTGCGGAGCCGTAGCCCAACGGTGCCCACGAATGAAAGGGCCAGAGCGACACCAGGATGCCAAAGCCCAGCAGGAGGAGCGGGAAGATGAAACTCTGCGTCTCGGCCTTGAGCGGGTTGTCCTGCAAATGGGCCGTGAGCCGCACGAGATCGAAAGTGTTCTGCCCCGCCGCCAGGTACAGCGCCACCAATCCCACCAGCGCGATCAAGGCGCCCACCGTCAGGTACATCGTAATCTGGAACGTGGCGAAATTGCGTTCCGTCCCCCGCCCCCACACGCCGATCATGATGAAGGTCGGGACGAGCGCCAGTTCGTGGAAAAAGTAGAAGAAGAACAGATCCAGCGAGGCGAACGCGCCGAGGATGCCGCCGGTCATCACCAGCAGCAAAATGTAAAACTCCTTTTCGCGCTGCTGGATCTCCCACGAGACACAGGCGGCGGCGAAGGCCACGACCGCCCCCATCAGAATCAGGCCGACGTTGATGCCATCGACGCCGACGAAATAGCTGATGCCAAGCGACTCGATCCACGAAACCTGCTGCACAAACTTGTAGCCGCCGACGCCCGCCTCCGCCCCGTTGAATTGCAGAAACATCTTCACCGCCACCACCAGCGACAGCAGCGTGGCGAAGAGCGCGCCCGCCCGCATGACCACGCGATAATTGCGCGGGACGAACGCCAGCAGGACGGCCATGAACAACGGCCAGCAGATGATGTAGGTAAGCGGAGACATCGTTTAGTGCGCCGTGACCCGGATGGTGAGCACGATCACCAGCACGATGCCGGCGACGAGCAGGAACGCATAAGTCTGAATGTTGCCGGTCTGCACCAACCGCAGGAGCCGGCCGGTGATCTCGGTCGAAATGGCCACCCCCCTTACCAGCAGGCCGCCCACGATCCATTGATCCAGCCAGGCGGCCACACGCGACAGGGCTTCGTGGCTGATCCGGATGAAGAAGTGGTATATTTCATCGAAGAAAAAGCGCTGCCGCATGAAGTCCGAAAGCACGGGAAAACGCCTCTCAAGCGGATCGTCCACCGGGCGGCTTCCATAAACATTCCACGCCAGCAACCCACCGACAAAGACCGCGAGCAGGCCAAACGACGCGGCCATGGGGGCGTGGTTGATGGGATGCAGGATGGCGGCGATCACGCCGTGAAATTCGATGGCATGCAAGGAAGGCAGGAGCTTGGCGACAAAGGCATCCAAGCCCCACAGTCCGGCAAAGGCGCTCAGCCCCGCGAGGATGATGAGGGGCACGGTCATCACGCGCGGAGATTCATGGGCATGCTCCGCGTGCTCCGAACGGTGGCCACCGTGGAAGGTCACCAGGACCAGCCGGAACATATAAAAAGTGGTCAGCACGGCCACGCCGACCCCCAGTACGAAGAGTAACGGGCTGCCGTGATCCCAGGCGCTGGCGAGCACCGCGTCCTTTGAATAGAATCCGCTGAACGGCGGCAACCCGCACAGTGCGAGCGTGCCGATCATAAACGTGAAATAGGTCACCGGCACCTTCGACTTCAAGCCGCCCATCTTCCAGATGTCCTGCTCGTGGTGCATGGCGTGAATGACCGAACCGGCCCCGAGGAAGAGCAGCGCCTTGAAGAACGCGTGCGTGGTCAGGTGATACATCGCGGCGACCGGTGCCGCGAGTCCGACGGCCATCACCATGTAGCCGAGTTGCGACAAGGTGGAGTAGGCGAGAATGCGTTTGATGTCGTCCTGCTGCACGGCAATCAACGCGGCCAGCAGCGCGGTGATGCCACCGGTCCAGGCAATCACGTCCAGCGCGGAAATGCCCTGCAACCACGAAAGCGCTTCGGGCCAGGCCGGGCTGGCCGTAAACAGGAAAAACGTCCGGCACAGCATGTAAACACCGGCGGCCACCATCGTCGCCGCGTGGATCAATGCCGACACCGGCGTCGGACCTTCCATCGCGTCCGGCAACCAGACGTGCAGCGGGAATTGCGCGGACTTGCCCATCGCGCCGCAGAAGATCAACAGTCCGGCAATCGTCGCCAGTGAACCGAGGGCCGCCGGGTTGGCTGCCAGCGTGTCCTCCGCCGCGCCAAAGTCGATCGTGCCGAGCAGCGACCAGATGATGATGATGCCCAGAATGAAGCCGAAGTCCCCGAGGCGGTTGGTGATGAACGCCTTCTTCGCGGCATCGGCGGCGGCCGGCTTTTCATACCAGAAACCGATGAGCAGGTAGCTGGACAGGCCGACCAGCTCCCAGAAGATGAACATCTGTACGAAGTTGCTCGCAAGCACGATGCCGAGCATCGAGAAAGTGAACAGGCTGAGACTGGCGAAAAACCGGCTGACGCTGCGGTCCTCGGCCATGTAGCCGTAGGAGTAGATGTGGATCAGCCCGCCGACCCCGGTCACGATCAACAGCATGAGCTGGCTGATCGCGTCCATTTGAATGCCGATGTCGAGGTAGAGATTACCGACGTGCATCCAGGGCAGCGCGCCCTGGGGAACCGCTTCCCCGCGATAGGCGATCAACAAGATCAGGCTGCCGACAAAGCCGAGGGACACCGCGCCGATCGACAGCTTCGCGCTGAGCTGACGGTTCTTCGACGTGAAGAGCGCGATGCCCGCGGCGGCGAACAGCGGCAGGAGCAGAATCGCCCACGGCAACAGGTTCAAAAATTTGGCCAGCGAATCCATGAACTAGAATTTCAAGTGCGTCAGGTCCTCGGTGTGGGCGCTTTGACGTTTGCGATACAACGCCACGATGAGCGCGAGACCGACGGCAACCTCCGCCGCCGCCACCGTGATGATGAAGAACACCATCACCTGGCCGTCGAGGTTGTGGTTGAAACGCGAGAAGGCGATGAGCGCGAGGTTGCCGGCGTTGAGCATCAACTCCAGCCCCATGTAGATCACCAGCAGGCTGCGTCGCAGCAACACGCCCAGCA
>CAYXDZ010000020.1:15295-18750 GCA_964463815.1 uncultured Verrucomicrobiota bacterium
AGCACGGAGACGATTTCGAACGGCAGCAGGTAGTTCGTGAACAGCAATCGTCCGAGATCAAACGTTTCCCCGACGATGTGGGGGGCACCCGAACCGGCCGCCGAGCCGTTGTGAATTGAGAGCAGGATCAACGCGAACAGACCGGCCACCGCCGCCGTGCCCAACCCCGCGCTGAACACCTTGATCCGGCGCTGTTCCTCCGCCTTCAGGTCGAGCAACATGATCACGAACAGAAACAGCACCATCACCGCGCCCGCATAGACCAGGATCTGCACCGCCGCGAGGAAGAAGGCCTGCAACAGCACGAAGAGGCCGGACAGAAAGACCATCGTCAGCACGAGAAACATCGCGCTCGTCACCGGGTTGCGGCTGAAGGGATTCAGCACGACCAGCGCCCCACAAAGGAGCGTCAGTGTCGCAAACAGATAGAATAGGAAATCGGCCATCAGTCGAAGTTCCAAATCTCAATTTCAAAGCTCCAACGAAGCTCCAATCGGTCAGCCCCACTGCTTCCAGCACCCCGGTGGCATTGGGCAGACTTGGGGCTTCGCGGCTTGGTTGTTCTCTGGCGCTTGGTCATTGGAGCTGGGTGAGCGGTTTCGCGGAGCTCAAAGTGGCTTGAACACTTCCTGCTCCTTCGCCTCTTCCAGCTTGTGCTTCCACTTCTGGATGCCCGGATGCACGCCGCCGAGCGCGAGGAGTTTCTCTTTGTTGTAGATCATCTCGCCGCGGGTTAGGGCGACGAGCGAGTAGTCCTTCTGCAAAAAGATCGCCTCTTCCGGGCAGACTTCCTGACAGAAGCCGCAGAAGATGCAGCGCAGCATGTTGATCTCGAACTCACGCGGCATCTTTTCCGCATTCGACCGGTCCGCGATCTGACCAGCCGGACCAGGCGGCGTGATCTTGATCGCTTTGGGCGGACAGACGAACTCGCAGAGCTGGCAACTGACGCATTTGGTCGCGCCATCTTGATCCCTCACCAGATACGGCGCCCCACGATAACCCGGCGGCACGACCCAGCGTTCCTCGGGATACTGCATCGTGACCGCGCGCTTGAACAACGTGCGCGCGAAATGCCGCCACGTGATCCGCAAGCCCTCGAGCAAGCCCGGAAGGTAGAGCTTTTCCCACCAGCTAAGTTGTGCGCGTTTGACGTGCATGTTGTGTGTGATCAGGCCCGCCACCACAGCCACGCGGCGGTCAGGATGATGTTGGCCAGGGCCACCGGCAGAATTCGTTTCCAACCCAGATCCATGAGCTGGTCATACCGGAAGCGCGGGATCATCCAGCGCACCCAGATGAAGACAACCATAAAGAACAGCATTTTGCCGATGAACACCCCGATGTGCAGGATGCCCATGCCGACGGAGCCGGCCATCTGATCCAGCCCGAAGAACGGCAGCGTCCAGCCGCCGAAGAACAGGACCACCATCAGCGCCGAAACGGCGATCATCGCGGCGTATTCGCCGAGAAAGAACAGCGCGAACTTCATCGAGCTGTATTCGGTGTGGTAGCCGCCGACGAGTTCGGTTTCGCACTCGGGCATGTCGAACGGCAGCCGGTTCGTCTCGGCAAAGGCGGCGATCAGGAAGATCACGAACGCCAGAAAGGTCATCGGCGATTGAAAGACGTACCAGTTCGGCACCAACGGCAGCACTTCATGCCAGCCGGACTGTTTGACGATGAGTTCGCTGAGATTGAGCGTTCCGCTGAGCAGGAAGACCGGGATCACGCTCATGCCCATCGTGATCTCATAGGAAATCATCTGCGCGCTGGAGCGGATGCCGCCGAAGAACGGATACTTCGAGTTCGCGGAATAACCGGCCAGCACGATGCCGTACACCGCCAGCGAGACGATGCCGAAGGTGTAGAGCACGCCGACGTTCAGGTCGGCGATGACCATTTTTTGATTGCCCAGGGTCGAGCCGAACGGGATGACCGCAATGGTTAGAAAGGCCGGCACCATCGCCACCGCCGGTGCGAGCCAGAAGTAAATCTTCCGCACGTGTGCCGGCGTGAAATCCTCCTTGAGGATGAACTTCAGACCGTCCGCCAGCGGCTGGAAAATGCCGAGCCGCACCAGGAACGGACCCAGCACCGGAATCGCCGCGATCCACGGGATGGCCGTGCGGTTCGGGCCGACGCGATCCTGGATGAATGCCGACACCTTGCGCTCCACCAGCACCGAGTAGGCGACCATCGTGAGCAATGCCCCCACCGCGCAGGCGATCTTGATCAACGTGAAGATCACGAACTGCGTTTGCGGAGTTAATGAATCAAGCCAGGCCATGCGTTACTGGATTTGCACGTCGACTCCCTGGTCGCCGACCTTCGCCCATTCGAGGCCGTTAAGCGCCGGAATCTCCTTCGCCATCTGATTGAACAAGCCCTCGATGCTGACGAAGCCGTTCTGGCCGGTGACGTTGTGGACGAGTTCGTGCAGGAATTCCCACTCCGGCCGGGCGTCGCCGGGAGCCTCGACGGCTTTCATGAACTTCTGGAGCCGGCCCTTCACATTGATGAAGGTGCCGCGCTTCTCAGCATGGGCGCAGCCGGGCAACAGATAATGCGCCCGCGCGGTTGTCTGGTTCGGCAAAATGTCGCTGACGATCAAGGTGTCCAGTTTGCCGAGCAGGTCCGCGCTGATGCCGGCCTTGGTCACGTCCTCGCCGAAAACGATCAACGTCTTGATCGTGCCGCTGCGGATGCCGTCCGCGATCGGCTTCAATTTGGCACCCAGTTCCGCCCCGGCGATGCCGGTCAGTTTCGCGCCGTTTGAGTTCGGATTCTTGTCGGCACTGACCAGCAGCTTGTCGCCTTCGCCCAGGCGCGGCACGGAATCGGTGATCGCGTTCAGCTTCGTCGCCAGCTTCTTGAGGAGATACAGCTCTTCGGTCGTCTGCCGCGCGCTCGCGATGATGGCCACCGAACCCGCCGGCGCTTTGGCCAGCTTCTCGGAAACTTCTTTGATGACCGCCGGCCAGCTCCTGACTGCTGACTTCTGACTTCTAACCTCTTTCAACCGCTCCTCGCGCCCGATCCACTTGTAATTCAGCCGTCCCGCATCGCACATCCACGGGCCGTTGACCGCGTCGTTCTCGCGCGGTTCGTAGCGATAGACCTTCCCCTCGCGGGAGCCGATCGTGATGTTGCAGCCGGTGCCGCAGCTTGTGCAAAGCGACTTGGTCTCTTTGAGGAACCACACGCGCATTTGAAAGCGGAAATCCTTCGAGGTCAATGCACCCACCGGACAGATGTCCACGGTGTTGAGCGTGTAGTTGTTGTCGAACGCGCCTTCCTTCCACGCAGCGATGCTGTTGTAACTGCCGCGATTCACGATGCCGAGTGCGTCGTCGCCCGCGATGTCCTTGGTGAACCGGATGCAGCGGGTGCAGAGCACGCAGCGTTCGTCGTCGAGCACAATGCGCGGGCCGAGATCAACCGCCTTGGGCTTG
>CAYXDZ010000021.1:0-7764 GCA_964463815.1 uncultured Verrucomicrobiota bacterium
CGCGCGCGCGCAGATGCTCCACGAGGTGCATGAGGGCGACTTTGGAGGCGTTGTCCGCCCGGTGGAACATGGACTCGCCCGCGAACAGCCCGCCCACGGCGACGCCATAGATGCCGCCCACCAATTCATTCCCTTGCCAGCATTCGACGCTGTGCGCGTGCCCGGCCTGATGCAGGCGACTGTAGGCCGTCACCAGCTCCGAAGTGATCCAGGTGCGGTCGTCCCGGGGCACCGTGGCGCAGCCATTTATGACGTCGGTAAACGCCTCGTCGCGGGTGACGCGAAATGGGTTTCTTCGTAACACCCGGGCCAGACTGCGGGGCACATGAACCTGGTCCAGCTCAAAGATTCCCCGGGGATCAGGTGACCACCAGGTGATGGGCCGGGCGGACCACGGGAAGATTCCGGACCGGTAAGCCAGGAGCAGGCGCTCCACGGACAGATCACCGCCGACCGCCACGAGGCCATCGTAGTCGCCACGCTCCGCCTCACGCGGGTCGGGAAACCAGAGTGCTTGATCCAATTGAGTGACCATTACGCCGCGCGCTGTCATAAGGGGCACCCCGCCGGGCTGCAAGCCGACAGGAGGGAATTGGGACCGCAACCTTCAACAAGATCTGGTGTTTCCCCTGAGAACCGCTATTTTACGCACCATGAACGTGACGGAGAAAACAGTGTTGCTGGGGATCGGGCTCGGGCTGATGGCCTGCGCTGTCAGTGCCGTGCCGCCGGCTCCCAAGTCCGATGATTATTCAGTCATCACGACCCGCAACCCGTTTGGGCTGGTCGATCCCCCTCCGCCACCGCCGCCCAAGGTTGATCCGCCGAAGCCCGTCGAGGCTGAACCGCCGCCGAATGTGGAGTTGACCGGGTTCTGGCGCAATTCGCAGAAGGGCAAGACGGTGGCGCTGTTCCTGGTGGAACCGAAGAAGGGAGAAAAGAAAGTTTCCTACATGTGGGCGGAAGGCGAAGGTGATGACGGCATGAAAGTGCTGGCCATCAATGAAGCCGATGAAACGGTGAAGTTTTCCATGCGGGGCGTGGAATCAACCATCACCTTTACCAAGCCCCAGCCGGTGGCCGCTCCGGTTGCAGCAGCGCCGGGCCGTGGTGCGCCGGGCACGCCGGGCCGCTTGCAACCGGGAGCTCCATCCATCGGGGCGACGGCGGTGGCGCCCGCCCAGGCGGTGCAACAATTTGAGAGTGCCCGGCCAGGCCGGTTTGGTCGGGCTGGCTCGACCACTTCCGCCGTGGGTGGCGCGGCGTCGTATCAGACCGCGACTGGCCAGCCCGGTGGGTTGCAATCCGTTCCGGTGCGCAATCTCCGGGTGCCGGGCAATACGCTTCAAGGCGGGCAACAGGCTCCGGCCCTGACGCCGCGCGAGCAGGAAGTGTTGATCGAAGTGAACCGCGAGGTGCTTAAACAATCGGGGCAGATCAACATCATGCCGCCGCTGCCGCCGACCAGCCTGACCACGGATGAGGACTTGCGACGCATTGTCGCGCCGCCCTCGATTCCGCAGTAACAGGCTTGTCCCGCCGCTGGTTGCGGGTCCGCAGTTAGCGAGTCAGTTTCTCGATGATGCGTTCGACATCATAGACGCAGCCGCCCCAGGTGCCGCCGCCAACCTGCTGCAGGGCGGCCCAGAGCCGGGTGTCTTCGGGAAGTTTGGGGTGAGCCTTCAGGTCTGGGGGCAGTGGACGTTCAGCAAGTATTCTGGTTCCCTCTTCCGCAGAACAGGGTTCTTCCGCCGTTCCCAAGAAATCCACCGTGCCGTTAAGCTGCACACGATCAATCACGATCCGGATCCGGTCGCCATCGCGCAGCTTGCCGATGGGCCCGCCCGCGAGCGCCTCCGGGCCGACATGGCCGATGCACGCACCGGTGGACACGCCGGAGAACCGCGCATCCGTGATGAGCGCGACATGTTTCCCGAATGACAGATGCTTTAAGGCGGAAGTGACTTGATAGGTTTCCTCCATGCCGGTGCCCAGCGGTCCGCAGCCCAGCAATACCATGATGTCGCCCGCCTGAATGCCACCGGCTTTGATGGCCGCGATGGCTTCGCGTTCCGAATGGAACACCCGGGCCGGCCCTTCCTTCCGATAAACACCGTCCGCATCCACCACGGTCGCGTCAATGGCCGTGCTCTTGATGACCGCGCCCTCGGGGCAGATGTTTCCCTTGGGAAAGGTGACCGTGCGGGTGAGCCCACGGGCGCGGGCGCGATCCGGTGACATGATGACATCATCTGGATCGATTCCTTCCTGGTCGCGCAGCAACTGGCGGAATTTCAGTCGGCGCTCGGACTGTTCCCACCAGTCCAGCACGGCGGCAAGCTTCAGGCCGGTGACGGTGAGAACACTCGTGTCCAGCACCCCCAGTCGCCGCAGGTGCAGCATGACTTCGGGCACGCCGCCCGCGGCAAACACCCGGACGGTCGGGTGATGTTGCGGGCCGTTGGGCAGGACATCGACGAGGCGCGGCACCTGGCGGTTGACTTCAATCCATTGATCGACCGTTGGTCGCGCGAGGCCGGCGTGGTAGGCGATCGCCGGGATGTGGAGCAGCAGGTTGGTGGACCCGCCAAAAGCCGCGTGCAGGACCATGGCATTGCGGATGGCGGCGTCCGTAAGGATGTCCTTGGTGGTGAGGTTTTGTTTCTCCAATTCAAGCAAAGCCCGCGCGGAACGGGTGGCCAGATCAAGCCAGACCGGTTCACCCGAAGCGGCGAGCGCCGAGTGGGGCAGGGCGAGTCCCAAGGCTTCCGCCACGACCTGTGAGGTCGCCGCCGTGCCGAGAAATTGACAGCCACCACCGGGCGAACCGCAGGCCCGACACCCCATGTCAGCCGCTTCTTGCAACGTCATTTCCCCGTGCGCGTAGCGAGCGCCGATGGTCTGCACTTTGCCCGCGTCTTCGCCGTTTGAAGGGGGCAGCGTCACGCCACCCGGCACCAGCACCGTGGGAAGGTCTTTCATGGCGGCCAAGGCCATCAACATCGCGGGCAAGCCTTTGTCGCAAGTAGCAACGCCCATGACGCCCCGGCGTTGCGGCAGGGAGCGGATCAGCCGGCGAAACACCAGGGCGGCGTCGTTCCGATAGGGCAGACTGTCGAACATCCCAGTGGTCCCCTGGCTGCGGCCGTCGCAAGGGTCGGAGCAGTAGGCGGCAAAGGGCAAACCCTTGAGGCGTTTGATTTCGTTCGCCGCCGCCTCCACCAGCAGACCCACTTCCCAGTGCCCGGTGTGATAACCGAGGGCGATGGGCTTGCCATCCGGCGCGCGCAGGCCGCCTTGTGTGCTCAGAATCAGGAACTGTTTGCGCCCGATTTCGGCCGGGTTCCAGCCCATGCCGGCATTCTGTGTCAGGCCGAACAGATCGCCGCTGGACCATTCGCGAAGCATGGAGTCGGTCAATGGCAGGCTGCCCGCCGGTCCGGCGGCGTGGGTGCGCATCCGATAGACGGCGGGATCGTCGGCGAGAATCTGCTCGGCTGATTGCATGGGGCGCGCACCTTGGCAGAGCGGCTCAAAAAGTCGAGCGTCCACCCGCGGGACGCCTATCTGGCCAGCCGGTTCCAGCGCGTCTGCAGTTCCTGCCAAAACCGCTGCCAGCCCTCCCGCGCCCATGCCCACTGCTCGCCGGAAAACTTGGTGTCCACGCCGGCCATGCAGGAGCGGACACGCGGCAGCACTTGCTCGGCGTGGCGACGCTCCTTCCAGTCGAGGTGGGCTTGCAGCAGTTCCAGTTGGTTGGCCGGGAAGTCGGGGTGGAGCTGGACCGCCTTTTCGAGATGCTTCCGGGCTTTGGACCGGCTGCCAATGCTGGCCGGCCAGCCGGGGGCTTCGCGATACAAAATGCCCAGGTTCCGGTCGGGACCGCCGTGGTCGAGGCCGGGATCGAGCTCTGCCGCAGTTTTGAAATGCTTTTCCATCTCGCTTACCAATCTCAAGGCACCGAGCAGTTGGGTCCGCGCCAGTTGCCCCAGGTTCAGCGCCAGATAATAATGCGCCGAAGCGTTCCCGGGCGCTCGTTCGACCGCGGCTCTCGCAGCCTTGATTCCTTCTTCGGCCAGTCGAGCGCGCTGAGTGTCATTGGTGGCGAACTCGGCCAGGTCAAAGGTTGCCCGGGCGAACTGCCAGGCATGAGAAATGTTGGTGGGAGCCGCAAGCCAGTTGGTCTTCGCCACCTGATAGTGGGCTCGATAGCGCGGCTCGAACGGGTCGTTCGCTTCGGCCCGTGCTGGGGGCAGGGCGAGCCAAACCAGTGCCGCCATGATGCCGAGGGTGGTCATTCTCGCCGCGAGCTGGATGAGATGATTCAAACGCATTTGCGGGGAACCGTTTCAGCCCCGAATTTTTCGACTAAAATATGCATGCTGGCCATCACTCTAGGATTGAAATGTCTGGCCGGGGGCCTGAAGCTTCGCCCGGCTTGATCAGGGAAACACCGCAACCCCATTGCTCCCTTGGAATGACTGCAACTTCCGCGCTGCACTGAAGTTGGGATGTTCTTTCGTCCATCCAGGGGACGGGAATTTGCCGCGTGCCGGAGCACAAGTCCGTTGATGGCTTTGAATGTGCTTTTCTCAAGGTTGTCGTGCAAGCCATGAAGTCGAATCCAATGAAATTACATGTTCAGAACGAGAAGGTCGTGGTGACGGGCATCACCGAATTGGTGGCCGCAAACTCATTCGCGTTCCGCGACCAGGTCCGGGCCACGATGAGCGAGAACCAGCGGGACATCGAGATCGACCTTTCAGCCATTCATTTCATGGACAGCTCCGGCTTGGGCGCTTTGATCGGGCTTCACAAGACCACCCGCTGCCGCAATGGCGCCGTCCGGTTGCTGAACCCGACTCCCCAGGTGGAGCAGATTCTGCGATTGACCCGCACCAACCGGCTTTTTGAAGTTGTGCGGCCGGCGGCTTGAGGGGTTGCCGCAAACGCTGGCGATAACAGCCGGTGGTTGCGCGGGGCACGGGCAGGATTTCTCGCTTGGCGGTTCTTCACCATCTGGCGTAACCAGAAATATTCTTCTTCCGCGCTACGCCTGCGAAGTATTGATCGACGACGCCGGCACGACCGGTTCCCGACTCCGATTCTCAACGGGCTCGCCAAACCAAGTGCGCCAGCCTTCGGTCAATTCCAGCCACGCCCAGCCCAAGGCGGCCTTGATGATCGGCATCGCGGCCGTCGGTTTGAGGCTGTAGCCGCCGAACATAAAACGGTGGTTGGTGTTGTGCCGACCGAATACGCCGCGCCGCCGCCGGTCGCGCGACATCGCCGCGAAGCGCCGGTTGTAGGTGCGCATGAAATGATAAAACGGCGTCGAGGGCGGGGTGGAGAAGTAGGGCTCCAACAAAGCCTTCGGCCCGCGATAAAACGGCTGCGTGACGATGCCGAGATAGTACAGACCCAAGTCGAGGAGGAAGGCGAGGCGCATCAGTTCGAAGTCGCCCAGGTAATCGTACTTGTTCCGGTAGATCGCCTCGAACCATCGCTGGTAGCTCCGGGCAAATTCACGATTATGCCGGTCCAACAGTTTCGCGATCTCGGTCTGGCCGGCCGTTTGTTCACCGACCAAGTGCGCCGCTCCGGCCGTGGTGAACGCCAGCCAGTCCAGGCCGGGACTGTAAAACGGATCGAGGAATCCGGCCGCGTCGCCGACGAGCACGAAGCCATCCCCGGCGGTGGTGGTCACTGAGTAAGCAAGGTTGCGCCGCAAGTGAACGTCGCCTTCGATCGGTGTGGCTTCGCTCATCATTTCAGCCGCGGCCGGATGCCGGGAGATCAGGAACTGCTTCACGCGTGCGGCGAGGCTTTCCCCGGGCGGCAGCTCCAGCCGGCGTTGGTCCCAGACCACGCCGATGCTGACGTCGCCGCCCTTCAGCGGAATCCACCACGCCCACCAGCCGTCCCCCATGAAATGGTTGGTGGCGGTGTTGCGGAGCGAAATGGTGGCGGTGGCCCACTGCGGAAATTTTTTGGCCAGCGCTGGTGAATCCCAGTCCTGCACCTGGCGCCAGCGCGCCCAGGCGGCTGCAGTGGGATGAGCCTCGTTTACCTGGAGCCAGCCATTCCGGCGGGCCAGCAACGCCGCCACCCCCGAAGCATCGACGATCCAGCGCACGCGAATCGATCTGGTTTCACCTGCGTGTTGCACTTCTACTGCTTGCGCGCCGCCGGGGACGAGTTGCAGCGACTTCACCGTCGCCGGCCGCCAGAGCATTGCGCCCATTTCGGTGGCGCGATGGAGAGCCGCCGTGTCCAGTTGTGCGCGATCGACCAGGTAGGCCGGCACCCGCACCTGATAACGGCCGCCGATCTCGCCGCAATCGCCCAGGGAGTTGGTCTCCTGGTTGGCGAACCAGAAACGCAGCCCCTGTTTCGAGTAATGATGCTCGTTAAGATGATGGCTGAGTCCCAGCACACGATGCAAGAAATAGGTGCTCAGCTCGATGGTGGCCTCGCCTACGCGGCGGCTGAAGACTTCCGAACGCTCGATGATCAACACGCGGAGTTTCGGGTTCGCCTCCAGCAACTGAATCGCCGTGGCCGCCCCGGCCAGCGCCCCGCCGATGATCGCGACATCGTGGTCGAAAGGGGCGGCGGCGGGTTGGTTCATAATGCTTAAGGTTGCGCGAGCATTGGATAAATCAGGAGGTCCGTCAAATCCGCTTCCGGTCGGGCTCGCAGTCACCGGAGGCTCTCACCTTCGCGCAGCCACCAGGCGGATTCGTGGCGCGAGAAGCCCAGGCGTGGGTAATAGTCCGTGGCTTTCGGTGCCGAGAGTAGAATTAGACTCGCCCGCGGGGCGGCCGCGCGCGTGCGGGCGACCAATTCCCGGCCGATGCCCCGGCGCTGGTGTGTATCACGCACGGCGAGATCGGACAGGTACGTGCAATAGGCGAAGTCCGTCACGCTGCGCGCAATGCCGACCAGCAACTCACCATGCCACGCCGTGATGACGAGGTTGGCGTTCTGCAGCATGGTGCCCATGCGTTCGCGATCTTCCACCGGCCGGCGTTCACCCAGCGTCGAGGCCCGGTAAAGTTCGATGACGGTCGTCAGGTCCAGTTCATTGCCGGTCCGGTAGGTGATGGAGTGGACGTTCATCGCGGTGAACACGGTTGAAGCATCAATTACGCTGTGCGCTGTGAACGCTGGCAGCATCGGGATAAAGCCGGCGGAAAGGAAGAAGCAACTGAATGTCGCCTATAAGTGGCGAGCCGGTCTTCAAATTAATCATGGGGCTCCGGCGTTAGCGCTTTTCTTCCGGGGTTGTTTTTGTTACTGAAAATGAATCCAACGATGAAGGCTTCCGTGATCAAAGGGCTGGTTGTGGGCTCGGTAATGGGTGTTGCGCTCGGGGTCGGCGCGTACACGTTTGTGTATGCCAAGGGCGCTTCCTATCTCACGAACAACCCGGCGGCGTGCGCCAACTGTCACGTGATGCAGGAGCAGTACGACGGCTGGATCAAGTCGAGTCACGGCAAGGTCGCAAGTTGCAACGATTGCCACGCCCCCGAGGGCTTCTTCGCCAAATACTACACCAAGGCGGAGAATGGCTTCTGGCACTCACTCAAGTTCACCACCGGCAACTTTCACGATCCCATCCAGGCCCGGCCGGTGAATCAGCGCATCACGGAAGACGCCTGCCGCAAATGCCACAGCGATATTGTTGATGCCATCGATCACCCGGCGCACGCCCGCGAGGATTTTAGTTGCGTCCGTTGCCATCGCGAGGTCGGTCATCCC
>CAYXDZ010000021.1:7864-13473 GCA_964463815.1 uncultured Verrucomicrobiota bacterium
CCCAATCGGCGCAGACAACTCGGACTTTTTGTGGCCACGGTGCTTGTCGCCGCGCTCGTCGCCGTCGGCGGACTGGCGATCTTGATCAACGTGCTGGAACGCAAGCAGGAGGCCCGCAACCCTTTCTTCCGCGTGGTCGAACTGACCGACGACACCGAGGATCCCGCCGAGTGGGGCAAGAATTTTCCCCTGCAATATGATGACTATCTGCGCACGACCGACCAGGTTCGCACCCGTTACGGCGGGAGCGAGGCGCTGCCCCGCACGCCCACGGAAGCCGATCCCCGCTCCATCGTCGCGCAGTCGCGGTTGGAGGAAGATCCCCGGCTCAAGACCATGTGGGCGGGCTATGCCTTCGCTCGGGATTTCCGGGAAGAGCGCGGGCACGCCTACATGTTGGAGGACCAGACCTTCACCGAGCGCCAGCACGCCGCCGCGCAGCCCGGCACCTGCCTGCACTGTCACGCGTCGGTGTACGTCCCTTACAAGGAAGCGGGCAACGGCGACTTGCTGGCCGGTTTCGAAAAGCTGAACCAGTTGCCGTTTGCGGAAGCCCGCGAGCACGTCACGCATCCCGTGGCGTGCATTGACTGCCATGATTCACAATCGCTGGAGCTGCGGATCACGCGCCCCGGGTTTATCGAGGGCATGCGGGCGCTCAAGGCCAGCCAGGGCGTGGAAGAGTATGACGTGAACAAGCAGGCGAGCCGCCAGGAGATGCGTTCTTTCGTCTGCGCGCAGTGTCACGTGGAGTATTACTTCAAGGGCCAGGAGAAACGCCTCACGTACCCGTGGCACAAGGGACTAAAGGTGGAGGACATGCTGGCGTACTACGACGAGGTGGGACACCAGGACTGGAAGCATGCGGAGACGGGAGCCGCCGTGCTCAAGGCACAACATCCCGAGTTTGAACTGTGGAGCCAGGGCATTCACGCGCGCTCCGGCGTTTCCTGCGCCGACTGCCACATGCCTTACAAACGGGTCGGCGCGCACAAGATCAGCGATCACCATGTGCGCAGCCCGCTGCTCAACATCAGCAAGGCCTGCCAGACCTGCCACAAATGGCCCGAAACGGAGTTGCTGGAACGCGTCGAAACCATCCAGTCGCGCACCTACGAAATGCGGAACGTCGCCATGGACGCGCTCGTGGAGTTGATCCACGACTTGAAGGCGGCACGCGACGCCGGCCGGCCGGACAGCGAACTGGCCGCCGCGCTGGATTATCAGCGCAAGGCGCAATTCTACCTCGATTTTGTCGAGGCGGAGAATTCCATGGGCTTCCACGCCCCCCAGGAGGCGGTGCGTATCCTGGGTCACTCAATCGATTTCACGCGCAAAGGCCAGGCCGCACTGCGGCGGTAGAACGGACATGGCAGGCGGCTTTGGAAAGGCCTTCAGTGTGGCCTGGGTGAAGCAGTTCAGGCCGCTGGGACGCCCATTTGCCACCGGGGTCCGGGCTCCGCTCTCCTTCCATCGCGAAGCGTCGGAACCAACAACATCTTAGAACCAATGGCAGGACTTCAGTTCAGACCTGTCCGCTGATCGGGGTCAGGTCGGAAAGAAACTGTTTCATGGAAGCAAATATTCGTGAACAGTTCAGTGAGTGACACCGTTGTAACGGATGAGCAGCCACCGCAGCAAAAAGCCTTGATTACCAAGAATAAAATTATGAACACGACCAAAACCCGAGCCTACTCCGCCGCCAGCGCGACCGCGCTGCTGGCTTCCACCCAGATCGACCGTCGCGTTCCGACCGAACGCGATGTGCAGATTGAAATCCTCTTCTGCGGCGTCTGCCACTCCGACCTCCACTTCGCCCGGAACGAATGGGGTTTCACCCAGTATCCCGCTGTGCCGGGCCACGAGATCGTCGGTCGCGTGACGGCTGTCGGCGGCGGCGTGAAGAAGTTCAAGATCGGTGACACCGTCGGCGTGGGTTGCCTCGTGGATTCGTGCCGCACCTGTCCGGACTGCCGCGCAGGGCTGGAGCAATTCTGCCTGGACATGACGATGACCTACGGCAGCATGGACAAGCATCTCAACGCCCCGACGCTCGGGGGTTACGCGCAGAGTATCGTCGTGACTGAGGACTTCGTGCTGCGCATGCCGGCCAATCTCAAGCTCGCCGCCGCCGCGCCGCTGTTGTGCGCGGGCATCACCACGTATTCGCCGCTGAAACACTGGAAAGTCGGTCCCGGCCAGAAGGTAGGCATCGTCGGCCTCGGCGGGCTCGGCCACATGGGCGTGAAGTTCGCGAAGGCCTTCGGCGCGCACGTCGTGCTGTTCACCACGTCGCCGGGCAAGGTGGCGGACGGCAAACGCCTCGGCGCGCACGAGGTCGTCATCTCCAAGGACGACGCGCAGATGGCGGCCCACGCCAACAGCTTCGACTTCATCCTTGATGCCGTTTCCGCGACGCACGACATCAATGCTTACTTGAACCTGCTGAAACGCGACGGCAACCTGACACTCGTCGGCGCGCCCGAGAAGCCGCTGCCGGTGGCGGCTTTTCCGCTAATCTTCCGCCGCCGCTCCTTCTCCGGTTCGCTCATCGGCGGCCTGCCCGAGACACAGGAGATGCTGGATTTCTGCGGCCAGCACAACATCACCTGCGACATCGAAATGATTCGCATGGACGAGATCAACACCGCCTACGAACGCATGCTCAAGAGCGACGTAAAATACCGCTTTGTGATTGATATGGCTTCGCTAAAAGCGGAGTAAGCGCCAGCCCGTTACCCGCCTGCGAAGTTTCTGACGCTGCTCAAGTCCGCTTGCCGTCGATGCACTTGTAATCTTTGGCCAGCGCCGTGAGGGCTGCCTTCAAGCGGCGTTCGTGCTTCGCCGGTTGTTTCGCCGTCGAAAACCACACCAGATACTCCTGTTGATAGGTGGGCACGAAGCGTTTGAAAGCTGGCAACTGCTTGACCTGGCTCAAGTCGTGGTCAGCCGGGCCACGCCCTCCGGTGAGACTTCTTGACTTAACGCAGCAACAACCAGAGCGCCAGCGGCACCAGGCCGGCCCCCGCGATGCCCAAGATGAGGCCGGTGCGCGCGAGTTCGCCCGCGCGCAAATCGCCGCCCGAGGAGGCCAGCGCGTTGGGCGGGGTGCTGACCGGCAGGCTCATGGCGAGCGAAGCTGTCAGCGCCACGGCGAGAACCAGCGCTGCTGTCGCCGGCGCGGTGGCCTCACCGGCCGCCCGGGCCGCCACCGCCGCCACGGCCATGGGCAGCACCAGACTGGCGGCGGCGGTGTTCGAAATGAAGGTGCTGAGCAGGAGGGTGGCGATGACAAACGTCAGTTGCAGCCACAGGCCCGGGCGGTCGGGCAGGGGCAGTGCCGCGATGAGTTCCCGGTCGAGTCCCGCGGTTTGCAAACCCGCGCCCAGCGCCAGCCCGCCGCCGATCAGGATCAACACCGGCCAGTCCAGTCTGCGCAAGTCATCCGCCCCGCAGACGCCCGAAAGGATCAGCGCCAGCACCGCGCCCAGGGCGACCATGCCGGCGGTCAACCCGTGCCAGCCCTCCGTCAGCCAGAGCAACCCGGTGAGCCCGAGGATGAGCAGCGCCCCCCGGCCCGCGCGACTCAGGACGACCGGGGATTGATCCGGCGGCAGCGCGCAGGCCCGCGGGGGCAGAAGTTTCCACAGCACGACCCACGCGAGCGCCAGCAGGACGAGCATCAACGGCACCGCCACGAGCATCCATTCCGCGAAGCCCACGCGGATGCCCTCCTGGCGCAGCACGCCCAGGGCGATGGCGTTGGGCGGCGAGGCGATCGGGGTGCCGAGTCCGCCCAGGTTGGCCCCCACCGCCACGGCCAGCACCAGTCCGCGCCGGGCGGGATCGTCGGGGGGCAGCCGGGCGCGCAACGGTGCCACCAGCGCCAGCATCATCGCGGCCGTGGCGGTGTTGCTCATCCACATCGAGAACAACGCGGTGACCAGCAGCACGCCCGCGAGGAGGCCGCCGGGCGATTGGCCAAAAGGCCGCAACAACCGCGCGGAAAGCCAGGCATCCGCGCCGGTGGCGTTGAGCGCCGTGCCCAGCGTCAAGCCACCGAAAAAGAGCAGCACGGTGCCATCGACGGCCGCGTGCAGGAAAAACGTCGCCGCCGGCCCGGTCCCCGGCTCCGCGAAACCCAGGCCCGCCCAGCGTCCCGGATTGGCGAGCAGCAGCATCTCGAGAAAGATCACGAGCAGCGAAGTCGCGAAGAGCGGGAGGGCCTCGCTCATCCACAGACCGGCGGCAAGCACCAGTATGCCCGCCATCCAGATGACCTCCCGCGCCAGTGACGTCGCGGCGAACAGATATGCGACCAGCCCGACGGCGAGCGCCAGTGCCGCGAACAATCGGGGCCATCGTACCCTCACGGTGTGTTCACTCCCCCTCGGCGAAGTAGTCCGAATCGATGCGCTTCACTTCGTAGGTGGCGGTGGTGGCCACGCAGCCTAGCCGGGCCTTGGTCACTTCAACTTCTCCGGATTCAGCCCCTGCAGATCCTTGGGCAGGAAGCGGCCGTTCTTGCGGATCAGTTCGCCGTCGAACCACACCTCGCCGCCGCCGTATTCCGGACGCTGGATGAGCACCATGTCCCAGTGGACGGCCGAGCGGTTGCCGTTGTCGCAGTCCTCGTAGGCCTGGCCGGGCGTGAAGTGCAGCGAGCCGGCGATCTTCTCATCGAAGAGGATGTCGCACATCGGATTCAGGATGTGGGGGTTGAACCCGAGCGAGAATTCGCCCACGTAACGCGCGCCCGCGTCCGTGTCGAGAATCTCGTTCAAGCGCTTCGTATTGTTCGCCGTGGCGTGGATGATCTTCCCGTCCTTGAACTCGAGCCGGACGTTCTCGAACTTCGTCCCGGCGTAGATCGTGGGCGTGTTGAACTGGATGCAACCGTTGACGGAATCCTTCACCGGGCAACTGAAGACCTCGCCGTCCGGGATGTTGCGATCGCCGCCGCACATCTTCGCGCCGATGCCCTTGATGCTGAAATGCAGGTCCGTGCCCTGGGCTTTGAGGTGAACCTGGTCCGCCTGTTGCATCCGCTTTTCGAGCGGCTTCATCGCGCGGCTCATCTTCGCGTAGTCGAGTGTGCAGACGTCGAAGTAGAGATTCTCAAACGCCTCGGTGCTCATGCCGGCCGCCTGCGCCATGCTCGGGGTGGGCCAGCGGAGGACGACCCACTTGGTCTTGTTCACGCGGTAATTCTGCACCGGTCGCAGCACCTTGGAGTAGAGCTGGAGCAGTTTGCTGGGCACGTCGGAAGATTCACTGGCGTTGTTCGCACCGCGCAGGGCGATGTAGGCCTGCACCTTCTTCATGCGAAACAGCTCGACCGTGCGCTGGAGCCGGGCATGGGTGTCGTTCGTGCCCAGCAGGATTTCGCGGGTCACGCGGCTGTGCCGGATGTCCACCAGCGGGGTGGCTTTCGCTTTGCGCGCGGCGCGGATGAGCTCGACGGTGAACTCGTCCGGAATGTCCATCACGTCGATCAGGACGGTCTCGCCCTTTTGGAGGGCGCAGGAATAATGGACGAGCAGGTGGGCCAGTTTGGAGTAGCGCGGATCGGTCATAGGGTTGCGGGAGGAAATCACAGGCGCGCGGGG
>CAYXDZ010000021.1:13573-18698 GCA_964463815.1 uncultured Verrucomicrobiota bacterium
TGAACCGGTGCCTGTGGGTGACGACCGCCCAACCGGCACCGCGGAACGCCAGCCGGCCATCGTGTGGTGGATTCGGCCGGGCCTCCGGGGTGGCGGCGATCAACGCTCCCGGCCGGTTCAACCCTTTGGGAGCCCGCGCGAGGGCGGCTTTGGTCAGCCGCTCTCGGGGGAGAACGCGTGCGGGCTCCGGCTTTTCTTCCAACCTTGCCGGAAGCACCGGTTTCATTTCAACCGTTGCGTGGTACGTTCCCAGAGCCAGGCGATGTCGGGGTTGCCGGGCATGCGAGTTGCGCGATAATCCTCCCGTAACACAGGACGCTTCGTACGCTCATCCAACCACTTGCGGCTCTCCACATGGCCGTCAGCAAACGTCAGGTTGGCGCTCCCGTTGTGGCGGGAACCGGGTAAATCCTCAAACCAGAAGTCGCCTCCATTCACGAATCTGAAGAGGCCGTCATTGATCGAGTCCTCGTGCTCATCAATGAAGACCCAGTTGCCAGCCGGGGGGGATTCAACAACTCGGTATACCTGTTTGAAGCCTTGTAAAAGCCAGAGATGAATGACTCGCCATGTCCCAAGTAGTTGTTCACGGAGTAGGACCGACCTCGGTTGTACCTTTTCCCGCCGATGGGTGCCCAGGAGCGATCGGAAGGACACTTGTAGATGCCGGGATTCTGCGTGTATTGGCCGATGGTCCCGAACGGGTTGTTCAGCATGATCCAGGAGTTGGTGTTGTCGGGATTGTTGTCTGTGTAGTCTAACCAACCTGCGATCCAGTTGTATTCGACCTCAATCCGGCCTGCCGCTTGCCCGCCACTGTTTCTCGGCAGCCACCCGTCGTGGTCGTCGGCGTAGAGCTGCCAGGCGAGCTGGAGCTGGCGCAGGTTGTTCACGCACTGAATCTGTCTTCCCTTCTCCTTCGCGCTGCTCAAAGAAGGCAGCAACAACGCGGCGAGCACACCGATGATTGCGATGACCAACAAAAGTTCAATAAGCGTAAACGCCCTTCTCTGCTTTTTAGAACTGAGCTGCATACGTCGTGGATTGAAAAGGCTCCGTGGCCGCCGTGTGGCGACCACGGAGCGGTTTATCTCATTCATTCGGCCGCAGGACGAAGCCGCGATACCGCCAACTGCTGTCCAGTCCCCAGCCCACGATCCATTTGGCATCGTTCAGCGGTGCACTTGTCCACCTTAAGGCTTGGGGTAGTTTTGCACGCTGGCGCGCTCCCAGAGCCACTGAAAGTCGGGGCTGTTGGGAGTTGCGTTGGTCGCGTAGTAGGTCTGCCGCTCAACTGGTTTCAAGGTGCGTGGATCCAACCATCGCTTCGTTTCCACGTGCCCGTCAGCAAAGGTGATGTTCGCCGATTTGTTGTGCCGGCCAGCCGGCAGATCCAGCCACCAGTCGCCATTCTCACGGTTCACGGCGAAGAAGAAGAAGCCGTCGTTGAGGGAGTCTTCGTGCTCGTCGATGAAGACGAAGTGCTGGGAGATGGGAGGCTGTTGGCCCAGGTCCGACCACTGGCGGTACACCAGGTAGGCGGCGCGCGGGCTGCGATAAACATATTGATCCGAACCCATCAGGCTGTTCATGCCGTAGGAGCGCACGCGGCTGTGCCGCTGGCCGCCGTTCAGAGCCCACGATTTGTCCGAAGGGCACTTATAGATGGCGGCGCTCTTGGCGTATTCGCCGATGCGGCCGTTGCCGCCGGTGGTCAGCCAGAGGGTGTTGGTGTTATCCGGATTATCCGCCTCGTAGTCCAGCCAGCCGGCCGTCCAGGAAGGGGCCTCGCCGGGCTTGCCGGAGAAACCACCCCAGTTCAGCGGCAACCACCCGTCATTGTCGTCGGCATAGAGCTGCCAAGCCAACTGAAGCTGGCGGAGGTTGTTCACGCACTGGATTTGCCGGCCCTTCTCCTTGGCGCTGCTCAGGGAGGGCAGCAGCAAGGCGGCGAGCACGCCGATGATGGCGATGACCACCAGCAGCTCGATGAGCGTGAAGGCCCGGCGATTTGGCTTGGCTGCGCTTTTCATACGACTGATTTGAGAAAGACTCCGGGGCCGCTGGTTGGCGGCCCCGGAGCGTGGGTTCATTCATTCGGCCGCAGCACGAAGCCGCGATACCGCCAACTGCTGTCGAAACCCCAGCCGACGATCCATTCCCGGTCGTTGACGGCATTGGCCACGTTCAACGATTGGTACGTCATGCCGGAAGTGGCGTTGTTCAGGTCGGCGACCCCGGTCAGGCCCCCCACCGCCACCGAGGCCCGCGCATAGCTGCCCACGTAGCAATAGCCGACGATGAGGTTGTTGTTGTTGATGTCCTCACCGGTGCCGGAACTGGCCCCCGCCAGCAACCCCACATCCTGCATGGCCTGCCCGAACGGCTTGTAGAAGATGCGCGCCACCCCGCTCGCATTGTTGGCCGTGCCGGTCACCGCCTCCGCGTCATTGATTCCGTGGCCGGCGCTGTAGGTGCCGCCGAGAGTGCCAAGGTCATTGCCAGGTCCTTGGATGATTCCATCCTCTCCAGTCAGGAAGGCCCGGTAATTGCCGGAAGTGTTTTGCGAGGAACCGGTGATGCGGCCCGAGCTGCTCACTGCGTTGGCCGTGCTCGAAAAGCTGGGATTAAGCCCCGCCAGCGTCCGAATATCCGTAGGTGCCGTGGGTCCATAACTCCAGAAAACACCGCGCTGGACACCGCTGGAGTTGTGGCTGTAGCCAACTATGCGGGCGTTTTCGTTGATGCCCACCGCCGCCGCCGTATGGCCCGAGGGCAGGAAGTCGAGCAGGGTCTGCCCCCAGCCGCCCTGGGTGTAATAAGCCTCCGGCCCGCCATTCTGAAGGGTGTAGCCAACGATGATTCCGTAGTTGTTGGCCGCAAACGCCGGGGTGTCATAGGGGATGTTCAAAAACAGCCCCGTCCACCAATACACGCCGGGCACGACATGGGCACCGACATAGACGCCGGTGTTGCTGTGGGCTCCGCCCACCACGCGGCCGTTCTCGCTGATGCCCTCGGCCACGCTGTAGGCACCGCCCAGAGTGTCGAGTTCCATGAACCGCCAGGTCTTGCCAGCGCGGTTGTTGCGGCTGAAGCCGCGGCCCCACATCGACCAGTCGCTCAAAGCCGGCCGACCCACGCCTTGCACGGCCACGAGTTGCCCTTCTCCGCCGGTCACTCCGGAGTCCGTTTTTTGCGAGGGCAGGAACAGCCAGCCCTTGCGGTCCATCACCACCGGGCAGTTATGAAAACGGCGGTTGGTGAAGGTGTCGGTGGAGACCGTCGCTCCGGCGGCGGTGATGCGCCGCACGCTGCCGTTGTTCCCACTGTCGTAGGCGAAATAGAGGCTGCCATCAATGCCGACGACCGGCGGGTTGCGCACTGCGGAAGTTCCGGTGGAATGGGTCCAAGTTACGGTTTTGGTGACGGGATTGATGGCGCGCACGCCGTCCGTGCCGGGCACATTCAGCGTGCCGTCGGTGCCAATGGTGGGATTATTGAGCGGTGCAAAGCCCAAGGTCATAACCCAGTTTTGGACACCTGTATTGCCATTCAGAGAGTAGAGTTTGTGGGTGCTTCCGTTCTTGCCAATCACGTAAATCGTATTGGTGTGATTCACGGTGAGATGTCCCACGGGGAATTCCGTCTGGCCGCCGGGGAAGTTCCAGGCCCAGGCCTGGTTCGTCGTGGTGACCCCGGTGGTGTATTGCTTTTGTTGCAGGGCAAAAATCCGGTTGTTGAACACGTAGTACGGACCCTTGTCCACTTCCGCCCAATAGATCAACTGGTTGGTCCACGTGCTGCCGCCGGAGCTGATCACCTGTGGCGTGGAAATCGCCGGCATGGTGGGGATCCAGTTGACAGCATCGTTCAGCAGGTAGCTCCACTTTTCTTCATAACCACCCGTGTTCTTGGCTCCCAAGGCGACCACGCAGTCGTGATACACCACGAAGGCCCAGTCGTTCACATCGATCGCCGGGGAGCCGACGACCTGTTTGCCGCTGTTGATGACCTTCGAGAACTTGTCGCTGCCATCAGTATGATCAAGCGCATAGACGCAGTTGTCCGCATTCTTCTTGAAGGCCATCCAGACCGTGCCATCGCTCGCCACCGCCGGCGAATTCTGCGGCGAAATGGAGTCGTGCGTATAGGCGGTTTGCGAAATCCACTTGAAGGTGCCGCCGGTGGTGCCGGGAGTGATGGCCCGCAACCGGTGGTCATCCCCAAAGACATACACGGACCCATCAATGCCGATGGCCGGAGTGGTGTCGTATTGCGGCCCGATGCGCGTCGTGCTGGGGCTGGGAATCGGATTGAAAGGGTCACTGCTGCCGTACAGCCAGTTGGCGGCAGCCGGTGCATGGTTCAGCCCGATCGATAGTAGCAGGCATATCGCAACAGCGATTCGGCAGTCAAACGGCCATGAATGAGCCGGTGTGTGAGCCGGTGTGTGTGAGCCGGTGTGTGTGAGCCGGTGTGTGTGGGTACGACCTCTGATGTTATGGAACACGGTGTGTTCATTACTTTCCCTTTCCCTGTGTCCAGCCTCAAGTGGTTCAAGTGGCGGACATAATTTCGTTGGGTACTTCCAGCCGACTCCGCCAAACGCTGAGCCAGCTTTCGATTATTGCCCGCTTCAGACTCCCGGTGTCCATGAATCTTTCGAAGGGTCAAAAGGTGAGAATCCGGCCGTTGCGTGGCCGAAACCGGCACCAAGGGACGGATGCGAAGTACTGGGTCGCACCGATTCGAGTGGTTGGCGTCGCAGTTGGTGCCCGGCATGTCCATCACCCGGCAGGCTAACCGCCCGCGCCGCGCCCGCCAACTGTGCGTTTCAACGCACAGGGCGTGACCGGGAATGGGCTGCGCCCGCTGCTGCCGTGCGTACGGCGGCTTACGTCTTACCCTTTATTCCTTACCCATCAGGCCACCGTCAGCGGCCCGTCGAAGATCGTCAGGCTGATCACTTCGGTGCGGGCGTGATGCGGACCGTGGCGTTCGCCGCGCGGTGCGAAGAAGCAGGTGCCGGGGCCGTGAACCACGCCGTCCTCCTCCCACTCGCCGGTCAGGACGTAGGCGGTTTCATTGGCCAGCGGGTGGACGTGGGCCGGCACGGTCACTC
>CAYXDZ010000022.1:0-18499 GCA_964463815.1 uncultured Verrucomicrobiota bacterium
GGGCCGCTGCGGGAACCCACGCCGCAGGCTTGCCGTCCGCCCGCTGAATGAGGTTCTCTAACGGGCGTCAACCATTCATCCCGATCCATCGCGTATGCCTGACCCACATCCCACCACCGTTGGCACGCCGCCGCGGCGAAACTTTCTCAAACAGTTCGTCACCGGAGTTCTGGGCGCCGTCGTCGGCCTCGTGCCGGGCCTCGCGGGCTTGCTGGTGATTTTCGATCCGCTGAAACGCAAGTCCACCGCGTCCGGCGACGCGCTCCTGGTCACGCGTTTCAGCGGCCTGCCGGCCGATGGAATACCCCGGCGCTTCCAGGTTTTCGCCGACCGGGTGGACGCTTGGAACACCTACAAGAACATCGCGGTGGGCGCGGTCTATCTGCGCCGCGGCCCGGACAACCAAGTCACGGCCCTCAATGCTTCCTGCCCGCACGCCGGATGTTCGGTGAGCTTCTCCGGCGAGAAGGGACATTTTCTCTGCCCGTGCCATGACAGCCTGTTTTCCGTGGACGGGGCCATCGCCAACGCAAACAGCCCCAGCCCGCGCGCCCTGGACGCCCTCGAGGTGGAGGTGCGCGACGGTGAGGAAGTCTGGGTCAAGTTCCGCAACTTCCAGCCCGGTCACAAAGAGCAACTGCCCGTCACATGAAAACGCTTTTTGACTGGCTCGATCACCGGACCGGCTACCGTCGCCTGCTGCACGAAGCACTCAACGAGAACGTACCCGGCGGCGCGCGGTGGCGGTACGTCTGGGGCAGCACGCTGACCTTTGCCTTCGTCATGCAGGTCATCACGGGCATCGCGCTCTGGATGGCCTACAATCCCAGCAACCAGACGGCCTGGGAGAGCGTGTACTACATCCAACATGAGATGTGGGGCGGCTGGCTGCTGCGTGGCATTCACCATTACACCGCGCAATTCATGACGCTGCTGCTGGTGCTGCACTTGATGCAAGTGGTGATCGATGGTGCGTACAAGGCGCCGCGCGAAGTGAATTTTCTCACGGGCATCGCCTTGCTCCTGCTCGTCATGGCGCTGTCGTTGACGGGCTACCTGCTGCCGTGGGATCAGAAAGGATTCTGGGCCACCAAGGTCGCCACCAGCATCGCGGCGGTGACGCCGGTCATTGGTGCGGACCTGCAAAAGCTGATCGTCGGCGGCACGGAATACGGCCATCACACTTTGAGCCGGTTCTTCGCCCTGCACGCCGGGGTGCTGCCCGCCCTCATCATCGCCGTCATTGTGGGCCACATTTACCTTTTCCGCCGCCACGGCCTGACCGCGAAAAAGCCCTTGCGCAAACCCGACGCGCCGTTCTGGCCGGACCAGGTTTTCTGCGATGTGGTGGCGTGTCTGGCCGTGCTGGCCGCCGTGGTGTTTCTCACCGTGTGGACGCACGGCGCGGGGCTGGGCGCTCCGGCCGATCCTGCCGAGCAATACGAGGCCGCCCGGCCGGAGTGGTACTTCATGTTCCTCTTCGAACTGTTGAAATACTTCCCCGCCAGCAAGACCTTCCTCGGCCTCAATCTCGAAGTGTGGGGCGCGATGATCCTGCCCGGTCTGATGATCGGCTTGATCGTCGCCATGCCTTGGATCGGCAACTGGCGGCTCGGGCATCGGTTCAACCTCGGCGTGCTCGCGGTGGGCCTGGGATTCTTCGGCGTCTTCACCTGGCTGGGCTACCAAAAGGACGGTGCGAACGCGTCGTTTCAGGCGGCCAAGATCGCGGCCGAGCAACAGGCCGAGCGCGTCGTCGAACTGGCAAAACTTCGAGGCATCCCCCCGACGGGTGCGCTGACGTTGTTGCGTGAGGACCCGCTGACGCAGGGGCCGAAACTCTTCGCTCAGCACTGCGCGAGTTGTCATCGCTACGACGGCCACGACGGTCTGGGCAAGCCGGTCAGCGACCCCTCTTCCGCGCCGGATCTCAAGGATTTCGCCTCCCGCGAATGGTTGACCGGCTTCATGGATCCGGAGCAGATCACCGAGCCGCATTACTACGGCGGCACGCGCTTTGCCGAGCGCAGCCAGATGGTGCGCTTCGTCCAGCGGGACGTCGCGGATTACGACGAGGAGCAACGCGCGATGCTGGCCAAGGTGATCAAGGCGCTCTCCGCCGAGGCGGGCCTGCCGGCGCAGGCCGCCATCGAGGCAACGGAAGCACCGCTCATCGCCGAAGGCCGCGAGTTGCTCAATCACGAGGACATGCGCTGCACCGAATGCCACAAGTTCCACAACGATGCCGAGGACGCGGAGGCTCCCAACCTGACCGGCTACGGCTCGCGCGAATGGATCGTCGCCTTCATCACCAACCCGGCGCACGAACGCTTCTATGGGGATCGCAACGACCGCATGCCCGCGTTCGGCGACGAGCAAACCCTCGACGAGCAGCAGATGGGTTTGCTGGCCGACTGGTTGCGGGGCGACTGGCCGCGCGCCGGAGATGCAGCGGCGGACCAACCGTAACCACGGTTTCACCATCGACAGCGGGGAGTTCCATTCCCATGATCGCGCCCGTTTTTATGGCGACGATCACACCTTTTGCCGCGCTCCGGCCAAAACCCGAACTGGCCGGCCAGATTTGCGAACTGCCCTATGACGTGATGTCCTCCGACGAGGCGCGCGTCCTGGCGGCGGGCAATCCGCTGAGCTTCCTGCACGTTTCCAAACCCGAGATTGACCTCCCGCCGGACACTGACATCTACGCGGACGCAGTGTATGCCAAGGGCCGGGAGAATTTTGAGCGGTTGATCGCACAAGGCGAGTTGCAACAGGACGACCGGCCGTGTTTCTACCTTTACCGGCAGGTCATGGGGACGCACGCGCAAGTGGGCCTGGTCGCCGCCGCGAGCTGCCAGGAGTATCTCGACGGCAGCATCAAGAAGCACGAGTTCACGCGCCCGGACAAGGAAGACGACCGTGTGCGCCACATCGAGGCGCTCAACTCGCAGACCGGCCCGGTCTTCTTGACCTACCGCGCTGTGCCAGCCCTGAACGACCTATTTGAAAAAGTCACCGCCGGTACCGCCGATGTGGATTTCACCGCGCCGGATGGCGTGCGCCACACGGCCTGGGTGATTCGTGACGCGGCCACCATTCGACAGATCGAGTCCGCGTTTGCCGCCGTGCCGTTCCTCTACATCGCCGACGGACACCATCGCAGCGCGGCGGCCGGCCGGGTGTTTCAATCCCGCCGGGGAGCCGGGCACAGCGCGCGGTTTCTCACCGTCATCTTCCCGCATGACCAGATGCAGATTCTCGCCTACAACCGGGTCTTGAAGGATTTGAATGGCCGCTCACCCGAGGCGTTGCTGAAGGAACTGGAACGGGTGTTCACCATCCAACCGGGCACGAGCCAGCCACCGGCGGCAAAGCACAGCCTGGGACTTTATCTCGCGGGCCGCTGGCATCAGTTGACCTTCCGGCCGGAGCTGACCCAGGCCGCGAACCCAGTCGATCAACTCGACGTTTCCCTCCTGCAACAGCAGGTGCTGGCGCCGTTGTTCGGCATCGACGACCCGCGCACGAGCAAACGGATCAGTTTTGTCGGCGGCATCCGCGGCGCGGCGGAGTTGGAAAAGCTGGTGAACTCGGGCGAATTTGGGTGCGCCTTTGCGATGTTCCCCACCAGCATCGAGGACTTGATGACCATTGCGGACGCGGGTGGAATCATGCCGCCCAAGAGTACGTGGTTCGAGCCCAAGCTGCGCGATGCCATGTTCTGCCATCTGATTTAGCAGCTCGTTCAAATAGTGCCGCACTGGCAGGAGCCGTCGTGAGAAGGCTCTGACTTCCCGGCTCCGCATTCCCCACTCCCCACTCCGAGTTACTTTGAGCCTCCTTACGTCGGCTCCTACCGGCATGCGCAGCCCAATCGCTCGCGGATAACAAAAAAGCCCTTCCCGCTTGGGAAGGGCTTTTTGATTGGCAGTGCGGACTGCTTAGAACTGATAGATCGCGTTGAACGCAACCAAGATCTCGTTGTTGCGGCTCCAGCCGGTCGTGGCCTGGCCACCCTTGGCCTGGTCCCAACGAACTTCGAGGCGGGTCAGCACGTTGTCCCACAGGTCATACTGCACGGTGCCCGTGGCGGCCCAAACCTTGCCGGTCCCGGAAGAATTGCCGGAGTAGATCAGGTTGCCTTCGGCATACTCACCGCGGCCGTGGAGGCTCATCTTCTCAGTCACCTGGAAGGAGGCATACAGACCGAAGACGTTTTGGTAGCCATCGACTGCCGTCATATCGACGTAGTCGTAGGCAACACCCAAGCCGAGGCCTTCCACCGGGGTCGCGAAGGTCGCGCCGACAAAATAATTGTCCTGCGTCACACCGCCGCTGGTGTTGAAGCCATGCACGACACCGGCGTAGAGGGTTGAGCCTTCCATGAAGCCCAGACTCTCCGGAGCGGTGAACGCGATGGAGCCCATCCAGGTCTTGTTGTCTTCCGCCTGCGGAGGATGCGCCCGGTTGTTGATACCCGCGTTGTGCGTGTTCGCAATGCCCGCGCTCGCGCTCAGAATGTCATTGAAGGCATACGAGGCGAGGACGCCCGTGTGCTGGGTCGGCTCGACGCCCCAGCCGTAGGAACGGGTGTAGTTCGGGTTGCCACCGTTGTGGAAGACTTCGTAGCCGATGACGGTGTCAAAGACGCCCAGTTTGAAATCCAAGCCATTGCCCACCGGGGTGCGCAAGTTGATATAGGCCTGCTTTACGCCGAAGTCGCCGAAAAACTCGTCGTCTTCAGCGTTGGAAGGGTCGATTCCATCACCACCAGTGGCATTTGCCGACAGGTTGTAGTTCACGGCGTCGGGGCCAAACAGAAGGTCCACATGATACCCGGCGGCCCATTGGCTTTCGTCCAGAGGTTTGGTGATCTGCAGGTTGACGACGTTGAGGTTGAAGCCGTCGGTCTTGGAGCTCTCGCCCTTGCCGTAGCTGGGGCGTGAGCTGGAACCTTCGCCACCGTCGTTGTTGTCGCCCGGGTTCCAGTGAGCGGAAACGTCCACGTAGCCGCTGATGCTGGTGGAAGAGAGCGCGGTCATCACCGGGCTTTCTTCCGCTTGTACTGCCGTAACACCGCTCAACACGCCGGCTGAGGCCAGGGCTGCGGTCCATTTATTAACTTTCATTCGCTCGTTCCTCCGTCGAATAGGTTGTTGCTTGTTTGTTTCTTTAACTTCAGCGGACTGAAAAACAGTTCGTCCGCCCACCAGAACGGTGTTATTGAAGGGCCGGTGTAAAGGAATGGGGAGGCTTTGACAACAGTTTTTTGAGTTTGGACACACTCAAACTTGGCCGTCCCGATAACAGACCAGAGGCGCATTTCCCAGAATTCGCTCGGGCCGTTCCTGAAATGGGCGGAGCTCAGTCCTGCTTCTTGAAGAGGTTCTTGATTCCCTCGGTCGCCTTGCCCACGGCTTCGGTCGATTCCTTCGTCGCGCCGCCGATGGCATCGGTGGCGGCCTTGCTGGCGGCGTCGGTGACTTCCTTGCCGAGATTGGCGACTGATTTCGCGGCGGCGGACAGCACATCGGCCGTCAGCTTGTTCATCGTGCGTTTGACCAGTTCGCCAGCCGTGATCCCCTCGGGGCCGGTCCCCAGGTCGGTGAACTCGATGTCCGGCGCGGGAATCGTCACGTTCCGCCCGCCGAGCATGGCCAGCCGCAGGTGGACCTTGGCCCCGGTGAGCTTGAACAGGTTCACCTGGAGTTTCTTTTGCGCGCCGGCGGCTTCGCCCTCGGCGGGGGCCGTGCCGGTGGCCCCGACGGCTTCATTGATGTTCTTCTGCAGGGCCGTCAGGTTGTTCTCGTTCAGACCGCCTTCGAGGATGATCTCCGGCCCTTCAACCACCAGACTCTTGATCACCAGCTTGTCGGACAGGAGTGAACCGGGCTGGAGTGCCAGCGAGGCGTGACCCATCTTCATGGTGTATTCCGCCTTGTATCCCTCGGGAGTGCCGACCACGAGGCCGTTGAGCGCACCCGAACCGGAGAGGATGCCGATCTTGACCTCCTCCAACGTCAGGGTGGTGCGGGTGAGCTGCGGGCCGACCGTCTCGACGCCGGCTTTCACCAGTGAATCGAGCTTGAGCGTGACGACGGCCACGGTGATGACGAGCAGCGCCAGGACGACGACGCCGATGCCAAGGATGATTTTCTTTTTGTTCATGAGATGCCTTTCCGGGAGCGGTTTTGAATCAAACCAGCCCGCGCGGGTCGAATGCCCGGAACATGACCGAAGCCATCGCAATTGTAAAACGTCATTGTTTCGTACAAAGTCCCCGCCACGGCACCGCCACCGGGTGTCCATCCATCCATGAACACACCTTCGCCCAATTGGTTGAACCGCCGCCAGGCCCTGCGCCGCACCGTGCTCGGGGCCGCCGCCGCCCCCTGGCTGGCCCATGCGGCCGCCCATGCGGCGGACGGTCCCCTCTATAACCAGACCGCGCCGCCCTACCCGCGCAAGCGCGAGTTCCCGCTCGAAAAGCGCGACCAGCTCCTGCTCGACACCATCGGTCAGGCGGCGTTTCGCTTCTTCTGGGAAAACGCGCATCCGAAGACCGGCCTGATCAAGGACCGCAGTTCGACCCGGGGCCTGGATGAGCGGCCGGTGTCGAGCATCGCCGCGACCGGTTTCGGGCTCACCGCCTACTGCATCGCCGCCCACCGCGGCTGGCATGACGGCCGGGAACTCCGCGACTGCGTGCGCCGGACGCTGCGGTGGATCTTCGAGTGGATGCCGCACGAGCACGGGTTTTTCTACCATTTCGTGGACTGGTCCGACGGCCGGCGCATGTGGGGCTGCGAACTTTCCTCGATCGACACCGCGCTGCTGATGTGCGGCATCATTACTTGCGGCGAATACTTCGTGGACCCCGAGATCCGCGACCTGACCGCGATCCTTTTCCAGCGCGTGGACTGGCACTGGATGTTGAACGGGGCCGCCACGCTTTCGCACGGTTGGATGCCGGAATCCGGTTTTCTCAAGAATCACTGGGACCACTACTGCGAGCACATGCTGCTGTATCTGCTCGCGCTGGGCACGGATACGAACCGGATTCCCGTGGGCAGTTGGGATGCCTGGCGGCGACCGATCTACGAGCACGAACAACTGCGTTACATCGGCTCGCCCGCGCCGCTGTTCGTGCATCAGTATGCGCACGCGTGGTTCGACTTCCACGGCGTGCATGACCGGCACGCGAACTACTTCGACAACTCCATTCTCGCGACCGAAGCGCACCGGCGGTTTTGCCTCGGCCTGCAAGGGAGATTCCCCGCCTATGCGGAAGACCTTTGGGGCATCACGGCTTCCGATTCTGTGGATGGCTACGCGGTGTGGGGTGGCCCGCCCGCCATGGGACCGATCGATGGCAGCGTTGTGCCCTGCGCGGCGGCGGGATCACTCCCCTTCCTGCCGGGCGAATGCCTCAAGGTCTTGCACAACCTCAAGGAAAACCACGGCGGCAAACTCTGGGGACGCTACGGCTACGCCGACGCCTTCAACCCGCACACCGGCTGGGTGGCGCGCGACGTGATCGGCATCGACGTGGGCATCACGGCGTTGATGGCGGAAAACGTGCGCAGCGGCTTCGTGTGGGACACCTTCATGAAGAACCGCCACGTGAAGCAGGGCATGGAACGGGCGAAGTTCGCCCGCTCGCAAAACGTGCGGACCAACCGCTACCTGCCCCGGTAACCCGCCGGGTCACTTCTTGATCTCGAAGATGCGGTTGAGCTGCGTGATCTCGAGGATCTGCTCCACCACGCGCGTCGGCTCCAGCAGCACGATGCGGCCGCCGTTCGCGCCCACGGTTTTCTTGAGCGCGATCAACGCGCTCAAGCCCTGCGAGTCGATGAACGACACGTTCGCGAGGTTCACCTCGATCAGCTTGGCCTTCTGCGGCAGGCGGGCGCGCACGGAGTCGATCACCTCGCGGTAGTTTTCGGCACTGATCCGGGTCAGGCCCTCGACCCTCATTGTTTCGTCTTGGACAATCAGGTTCATGTTGCGGAATGGGTGCGATTGAAATTTGCCATCAACTGCGGACGCGACATTGCTAATCATTGCCGCAATGAACGCGAGCAGAAAAATCCTCCCGGTGCCCGGCTCCGCCGTACTTTCGCATCGCCTTCGCCCCCGCACTGTCGCATAAGCCGTTCATGCAATTCCTATACGCGGCGTTGATCGGTCTGGCGGGGGGCGTGGCCGGTGGCATGTTTGGCGTCGGCGGCGGCATCGTCATGGTGCCGGCCATGATTTTCCTGCTCAAAATGGAGCCGAAGATCGCCGTGGGAACGTCCCTGGTGGTGATCGTGGCGATCGCCCTCACCGGCAGCCTGCGCCACCACTGGTTTGGCAACATCGACTGGCGGATCGCTGGATTGCTGGTGCCCACGGCACTGATCGGCGGCTGGCTTGGTCCGCAGATCGCCGACGGCATTTCCGGGCTGGCCTTGAAACGCATGTTCGCCTGCCTGCTGCTCCTGGCCGCCGGGAAACTGCTCCTCGGCAAGTGACCCTCAAATCCGTTTCAACGGCGTGAGCGCCATCCGGCCCTGACTCTGCGTGTAAGCCAGAGCAACCGCGAGGGCATCGGCGGCGTCCGGCTCCGGGGTTTCGACCAGGCCCAGTTGCCGCTGAATCATCCGTGCCACCGCCACCTTGCCGGCCGCCCCGTAACCCACGATCGCCTGCTTCACGCGGCGCGGGGCCAGTTCATAAATCTCCAGCCCCGCCTCGGCGGCCACCGCGAGCGCCGCACCCCGGGCCTGCCCCATGATCAAGGCCGTCTGCATGTTTTGCGCGTAGAACAAACCTTCGATTACACAAACGGTCGGCGCATGTTGCCGGATCACTTCGCGGAGCGTTTGCGCAATCCTGGCCAGACAGCGCGAGCCTTCCCATTTTGGCGGGCACTTGATCGTGCCGTGCGCCGGCGTCGTGGCCGTTCCCCGGTTCAGGACCAGGACGCCGTAGCCGGTGCCGCGCAACGACGGGTCAATGCCCAGCAGCACTTGTGGCCCCACCGCCTTCGCGGACGAACGCACGGGCGACTCGGCCGCACGACTTTTCCGACCCCGCAACCGCTCCTCGATCGCGGCCAGTTGTTTTGGCGAGATGCCCAAGGTGCGGGTTTAGGCAGCGGCACCCTGACCAGCCGCGCCGTCCTTTTTCGCGATGCCGTGGCGTGCGACGTACTCCTCGATGTAGAGGAGGTTGTCGCCGGCCAGCTTCACGACCTTGAGCAGGTTGTCCATCGTGGTGAGTTCTTCAAGCTGCTCGTTTACAAACCAGTCCAAAAAATTGGCGCTGATATGGTCGTTTTCCTGGTTGGCGAGGTTGACCAGTTCGTTGATCTGCTTGGTGACGGTCTGTTCCCAGTTGAGCGAGAGCTTCACGGCTTCGGCAACGCTCTTGAAGGAATTCTTCGGCGCGGCGATGGCCGGGATGCCCACGGTGCCGCCCGTATCGACCAGATACTTGACGAAGCGCATAGCGTGGTCGCGTTCCTCCGCGGCCTGCCGGTAGAAATGGTTTGCCAGCTCGGTAAGCCCTTCCCCGGAGAAGTAGGCGGCAATCGAGACGTATTGGAGTGAGGCACCGAATTCGTTGCCGACCTGCTCGTTCAGGGCGGCGTTCATCTTCTTGGAGATAATCATGCGCCGAGTGTTGCGCCGGGCGGCCGCCAAAGCAAGCCGCAGGTTGCGCGACCGACACGGCCGGCGGTCACCCGCCCGCACGGGACGGTCTTGAATAAACCGTGAAGCAATGGGTCTATTGCTCCCGCATGAATTTTCAATTCCCCTCGTGTTGGGCCGGTGCCACCGTGGCGACGCTGGCCCTGGTCGTTTCCGGTTTCGCCGCCGATGAAAAACCCCAGCCGCTCGGACTCCAGGAGGACGGCCCGTTCAAAAAAGTCATTCTCGATCAAAACCCGGATTTGAATCCGGACGGCCTGAAGTACCCGATGGAGCTGGCCGCGGCCCCCGATGGCCGCGTCTTCTACATTGAGCGCGACGGTCGCGTGAAGATCATCAAGCCCGATGGCAAGGTGGTGCTCGCCGGCAAGCTGCCAGTCTTCGACGGCCTTGAAGACGGCATGCTGGGCCTGACGCTCGATCCCAATTTCGCGGAGAACAACTGGATCTACCTGAACCGTTCCCTGCCGGAAACCTTCCAGGATGCCAACGGCCAGAAGGCGGGCAAGATCCGCTCGGCTCGTTTTTCCATGCAAGGCGACACACTGGATCTCGCATCGGAGAAGGTGCTGGTCGAGGTGCAGACACAACGGGAGCAGTGCTGTCACGTCGGCGGCTCGATGGCCTTCGACGCGCAGGGCAATCTTTACGTGGCCGTCGGCGACAACACGAACCCCTTCTCGGACGAGACGCAGACCAAGGGCCGCGATGGTTTTGGTCCGATTGACGAGCGGCCCGACCGCAGCCCGTGGGATGCCCAAAAGTCTTCCGCCAACATGAACGACCTCCGGGGCGGCGTGTATCGCATCCACCCCGAACCGGACGGCACCTACACGATCCCGCCAGGCAACCTCTTCCCGCCGGGCACCCCGGGCACGCGACCGGAGGTTTACACGAAAGGCACGCGCAATTCCTTCCGCATCTCGGTCGATCAGCGGAGCGGCTTCCTGTATTGGGGCGACGTCGGTCCGGACGCCGGTTCGCCGAGTGAAAAGTATGGCCCCGCCGGCTTCGACGAGGTCAATCAGGCGCGCGGCCCCGGCTTCTTCGGCTGGCCGTATTTCATCGCCGACAACAAGGCTTACACCGACTGGGATTACGCAACCGGCACCGGTGCCGGCAAGTATGATGCGGCCCGGGCCTTCAACAGCTCGCCCAACAACACCGGCATCAAGGAACTGCCCGCTCCCCAGCCGGCTTTCATCTATTACCCGCACTCCCCCTCCACGCGGTTTCCGGTCGTCAATGCGGGTGGCGGCCGCACCGCGATGGCCGGTCCGGTGTATCACTTCGACGAGAACTTGAAATCACCACGCAAGCTGCCGAAGAAATACGACAACCACCTGTTCATCTACGAGTGGTCGCGCAACTGGATCATCGCCGTGAAACTGGACGCCCAGGGCAACATCGTCCGGGAAGGCGGCAAGCTCGCGATGGAGCGGTTCTGTGAAAACATGTCTTTCAAGCGCCCGATGGACCTTGAACTCGGCCCGGATGGCTGCCTTTATATGGCCGAGACCGGCACCGCCTGGAGCGACAATCGCGACATGCAGATTTCCCGGATCGAGTATCATGGCGAATAGGCGCGCAGACGAGCCGGCTGACATCCAGTGAATCCCAACTTCCGCAGCGGCGTGGTTGAAGGCTTCTACGGCCGGCCGTGGACGTTCGCGCAGCGGCACCAGGTCATCGGCTGGTTGAAGCGGTTCGGACTGAACACCTACCTCCACGCGCCGAAGGATGATCTCAACCATCGTGTGCTTTGGCACGAATTGCTGGATGCGGAGGAAGCCGCCGCTTTCAAGGAATTGATCGCCGCCTGCCGTGAAGCGGGCGTGCGTTTCATCTACGCCATCGCGCCGGGTTGGGATGATCACTTCGCAGAGGGTATTGCTAATTCTCCCAAACATTCCCCAACGGCCGCTCTCACCGCTCTCAAGCGCCGCTTCCGACAGTTGATCGATCTTGGTTGCACCGACTTTGCGGTGATGTTCGATGACGTGCCGAACTTGGCCCCCGCGAAACTCGCCGAGATCGCACGCCGGCACGCGGACTTGGCGAATGAACTGTGGGCGTGGCTCGACATCACGACTGGTAGGAGCCGACGTACGGAGACTCAAACTAAACCGGCGCGCACGGATGGGAAAAAGGCCTCTTCACGTCAGCTCCTACCAAATACCGAAGAGCTCTCGCACTCGCTCGCCCTCTGCCCGGCCGTCTATTGCACGCGGATGGCCGGCCAGTCACCGGCGGAATCCGCGTATCTTCGCGCGCTGGGCAAACACCTGCACACCGGAGTGGACATCTTCTGGACCGGTCCAGAAATCATTTCGCCGACCATCACCGCGAATCATCTGAGCGAGGTTGCCGACGTCCTGCGCCGGCCGCCGTTCATCTGGGACAATCTCCACGCCAACGACTACGACATCGCCCGCATCTTTCTTGGCCCGTTCAGCGGGCGAACCCACGAACTGCCCCAGCTCAGTCGCGGCGTGGTGCTCAATCCCAATGGTGCCTGCGAACTGAACTTCCTGCCGCTCGCCACGCTCGGTGAATTCGTTCGCCGGGGAGAAGCTTACAATCCAGAAAGCACGGTGACCGCCGCCATCGAAGGCTGGCTGCCCGAGTGGGAACGCGTCACCGGCGGGCGCTTCGATGCCACGACGGTGCGCCTGCTCGTCGATTGCTGCTGGCTGCCGTTTGCGGACGGGCCGCGGGCAGTGGATTTCATGGGCGCGGTGCGCGAGGTTTTGTGCGCGCCGACCAAGCGCCTCAAGCCCCCCCTCGCCCGGGTGAAGAAGGTGGCCGGTCAACTTGGCAAACTGTTCTTCGACCTCGGTGCTTTGAAGAACCGCGACCTTTTCGATGCGCTCTGGCCGCACGTCTGGCGGCTCAAAGATGAACTTGGGCTGGTGGTGGCCACCGGCGAGCAACGACTCCAAGGGAAGCGTGCGCCCTTTGCCGCACCGGATTATCCGGTCGGCGTCTTTCGCGGCGGGCTGCTCGGTGAACTGCGCGAGTTGATTCAGCCGGCGAAGAGTGGGTATCAACCTCGGAGATGAACCCAACCCTCCGCATCCGCCGCGCACGCCCAGAGGATCAACGGGCTTTCTACGGAATCTGCCTCCAGACCAGCGACAATGGCGCGGACGGTTCACACCTGCACGAAGACCCGGACGCGCTCGGCCATATCTACGTCGGCCCGTATCTCAGGCTGGAACCCGATTTTGCCCTCGCGCTGGAGGATGACGACGGCGTCTGCGGCTACTGCCTCGGCACGCCGGACTCGACACATTACTATGAGGAATTCAAACGCGCGTGGCTGCCGCCCATTCAGGCCAGGCTTGTTCAACCCACAGGCGATCCGGCGCGATGGACGCTGACTCAGCAACTGCACAACCTGCTTCTGCATCCCGCGCCGCTCGCCTACTTCCCGCCCACGTTCGCTGCGTGGCCGGCGCACCTGCACATTGACCTATTGCCGCGCGCCCAAGGCCAGGGCTGGGGCCGCCGGATGCTGGAACAACAGATGGCCATGCTCCGCGCAACAGGAGTGCCAGGCGTGCATCTGTGCGTTGCACCGGGCAACACGCGCGCGCTGGTGTTCTATCGCAAGCTGGGCTTCACCGATCTCCCGGCTGGACCCGACACCCCGCCCGATTCAATCTTCCTGGGACGAACCCTTTGACCCCATGAGCACCATCATTGACCGCTACTTCGCGGAATCTGAACGCCAGCTTCGCGCCGTCTATGAGACGCAGCGCGAGCAACTCGATACCGCCGCGCGCTGGCTAGGGGAAGCGCTGGCCGCCGATCACTGGTTGTATGCGTTCGGTACCGGCCACTCGCACATGCTCGCCGAGGAGATCTTCTATCGCGCCGGCAATCTGGGCCGCGCGAACCCGATCCTCGACGACCGCCTGATGCTCCACAAGGACGCCATTGACGCGACCTACCTCGAACGCGAGCAGGGCCTGGCCGCAAAGATTCTCGCCGATTATCCGGTTGAAGCGGGCGACGTGTTGATCGTGGCGTCGAACTCGGGCCGCAACGCCGTGCCCATCGAACTGGCGCTGCTCGGTCGCGAGCGCGGGCTGAAGGTCATCGCCATCACCAACCTTGCGCAGAGCCTCGCCTGGCCGTCGCGGCATCCAAGTGGGAAACGCTTGTGCGACGCGACCGAACTGACCATCGACAACTGCGGTGTGAACGGCGACGCGGCGATCGAATTGCCCGGCTTGTCCGGAAAGGTCGGCCCGACCTCGACGATCACCGGCGCATTCATCGTGAATGCGATCATCACCGGCGGCCTCGAGCACGCGCTAAAGCTGGGTCACACCCCCGAGGTGTTCATCAGCAGCAACACCAACGGCGATGATCACAACGACCGGATTTTGCAGAAATACAAGGGGCGGGTGAAGCATCTCTAACCCGGTAGGAGCCGATGTGAGGAGGCTCTGAAACGCTATGAAGAAGTTTGTCCCAACCGTGGTCGCAATTGCTGCATTGCTTCTCGTTGGAGTCCTCTTGAAGCAGGCGTGGGGTCATGCATCGGTGAAGGGCAGGTTGCAACAGCAGGGCGTTTGGATCGCCCGCTATTTGTCCGTGAGCGACTACGATCTCCAAGGGGCGTTGAATCAGTTAAAGTCTGATCGACCAACGGAAATCGCGGACTCAAGCGTTTGGGAGCAAGTCATCACTAATCCCAAAGAAGCTCCGGCGGACGCGATCATTGTGGTTTGCAAGCAAACGGCCGGTGGCAGGCGGTTGGTGATACGTCGCAACCAATCGGTGAATTGGATCCCAGCCGTTGACGGGCCTTGATTGAGACAACCTAACGGGCTGATGGGTTGGCGCTTCGCAGCCGACCGACCGCAAACGTTGCTTCGCCCGTCTGCGGATTGGTCACGGCGGACCGGCAGGTCCGCCCTACCAACACTGGGCGGTGCTGCTGCGTCGTCGTAACCTTTTCGAGGACAAGGCCGACGACGAGGACGATTCCCTCGCGCGACTTCGCGATTGAGACAGGTTGCAAACCTGTCCTACGTTGGGCCATGCTCAAGCCCACGGATGTCCGGCTCGTTGCGTACTGCAAATCCCCCGTTGCACCAGCGAAACTCGCCCGTTAAGCTTGTCGCATGTCAGCAACGCTGCCATTGGCTCAGATGACCGTGGATGAGAAACTGGAGATGATCGATCAAATCTGGGCGAACCTGCTTGAACATGAGGACCGGGTTCCCTCTCCGGCGTGGCATGGGGATGTTCTCGCCGAGCGCGAACGGTTGGCCGCGTCGGGCGAAGCGCAGTTTCACGATCTCGCCGAAACCAAACGACGAATCGCGGACCGGCTCAAATGAAGGTCAGGGTTCTCGACCGGGCGGAAGACGATCTCACGGATGGGTTCTGGTTCTACGAGAATCAGCAGGCGGATTTGGGTCGCTAGTTCCTGGAACAACTCTACACCGATATTGCCGCGTTGGAGCAGTTCGGTGGCATCCATCGATTGGTTTTCCCCCGGTTTCATCGGCGACTCTCCCGCCGTTTCCCCTTCGCAATCTATTACCGGGTCGAAGCGGATGAAGTTCGCGTTTACGCGGTGCTCGATTGTCGCATGGATCCGCGACGCCTGGGCCGACTACTTTCAAAGCGCTGAAAACCCACGATTTCTTCCGGCTCAAATTTAGATAAGGCGGTGCTTTTGCGCCACCGTAATATTTCGAGGACGATTGCAAAGCGCGACTTCGCGATTGAGACAGGCTGCAAGCCTGTCCTACGCTTGGCCATGCCCAAGCCCACGGATGTCCGGCCGATCGCGAGCGAGCTTTATTTCCTGCCCGTGCAGACGCGCGTGCCGCTCAAGTTCGGCACGGAAGTCACGACGCATGTCACCGTCGCGCGGGTGAAGCTCACCGTGCGGAGTCGCGATGGCCGTACCGCAAGCGGTTGGGGCGAAACCCCGCTCAGCGTGCAATGGGTCTGGCCGGCGAAGTCGCCATACGAAGAGCGGCACACGGCGTTGAAGGATTTCTGCGTGAAGCTCGCCGAGGCCTGGGCGGAGTTTCATGAGAACGGTCATGCGATCGAGGTCGGCCACGAATTCCACGAGCACGCGCTGCCCGATCTGCTCAAGTGGTTCAATGCCGAGCAACGTATCGGTCGCGAGCCCATGCCCTGGCTCGCCGCGCTGGTCTGCTGTTCGCTCTTCGACATCGCACTGCACGACGCGTACGGCTGTTTGGTCGAGCGACCAATTTACGCGACGTACAACGCGGACTTCATGAACCGCGATCTTGCCGACTTCCTCGAACCCGCCACCTCACGCCTCACGCCTCACGCCTCACGCTCCAACCCCTTCACCGGCAAACACCCCGCCGACTTCATCATCGCAAATCCGCCCACCCGCCTCCGAGCTTGGCATCTCGTGGGCGGCCTTGATCCGCTGGACGCAAGCGAACTCAAGGGCGACGAGCCGGCGGTGTTGATCCAGTCATCAGCGGAAGGGCGGATACATCCGCCCCGTCCGGGCAGCCCTGAACCCGAAAACGGGGCGGATGAATCCGCCCGTCCAATGCGTACTCCGGCCGAACCGGACGATGGCTATCCCGTGCTGCTGGCGGACTGGATTCGCCGCGATGGCTTGAAGTGTCTCAAGGTTAAACTGCGCGGCAACGACGCCACCTGGGACTACGCCCGGCTGCTCAGGGTCGGCCAGCTCGCGATCCAGCACGGCGTCGAGTGGTTGACCGCTGACTTCAACTGCACGGTCACCGAGCCGACGTATGTGAACGACATCCTCGACCGCCTCCGCGACGAGCAGCCGCGCATCCACGGCATGATCCTCTACGTCGAGCAGCCGTTTCCTTACGACCTGGAGGCGAACCCGATCGACGCGCACAGCGTGTCCGCGCGCAAGCCGTTGTTCCTCGACGAAAGCGCGCACGATTGGAAGTTGATCCGGCTCGGTCGCGAGCTGGGCTGGACGGGCGTGGCACTCAAGACGTGCAAGACGCAGACGGGCGCGATCCTCTCGGCGTGCTGGGCGAAGGCGCATGGCATGACGTTGATGGTGCAGGATCTCACGAATCCGATGCTGGCGCAGATTCCGCACTGCCTGCTCGCGGCGCACGTCGGCACGATCATGGGAGTCGAGACGAACGCGATGCAGTTTTATCCGGCGGCATCGGCACCCGAGGCGGTGGTGCATCCCGGGCTGTTCCAGCGACGCGATGGTTGCGTGGACTTGGGCACGTTGCGCGGGCCGGGGTTTGGTTATCGCTTGGAGGAAATGACGCGGGAACTTCCGGCACCAGCGGCGGCATTCGGCGGTTAGCCGGGAAGTCATCGGGCAACGACAGACGTTGGTTCCGAATCCAGGTGGGCCGGGGTTGGTCAACTCGGTGTGGCCTGGTGGAGTGGGATTCGCAGGAGGAGCCGCGTTTTCAAACCCTCATGATTCGCCCCGACCAGGCGGGCCGGGGCAAACGCTCCACCACGCGGCGGATCGGTGATCGGCGCTCCGCCTGGCCCGCTGCGTCGGGGACAAGTGTCAGGATTCGTCCCCTCCATTCGTAAACCGATCACCAGGCTCGCCGGGTTCGTGATCTTCCGGTAGTCTGTCCCCATGCCTGCCGCTTCTGGCCACCAATCAAGCCGCACCGCCAACTGGTCCGTCACCCTCGCTGCCACGAACTCGGTGGTGCTTCGCTCCGCCCAAGCCGTCGGGCAGATCACCTTTCTGGAGCGGGATGTTGTTCGCGTACGCTTCGCCCGGGGGCGCCGGCTCAGCCGGCAGCCTTCCTGGTCGGTGCTGGCTCAGGACTGGCCCGAACCGGAAGTGCGGTGGCGCTTCCGCCGGACGACCTGCTCGGCCACCACCGCCGCCGGGCAGTTCAAGCTGCACCTGGGCACGGGCCGCTGGTCGTTGAGCGACGATGGTGGCAACGAATTGTTCGCCGGTTCGGGACTCAACCTCGATGGCGGCAAACCCGCCTTCGAACTCGCGCTCACGCCGGAAGAGCGCCTCTTCGGCCTCGGCGAATCGACCGGCACCTTCAACAAGCGCGGCTTGATTCGCGAGTTCTGGAACCTTGACGTGCTGGGCCACGCGCCGGCGATTCATCCCGGCCTGCGCAGTCTCTATGTTTCCATTCCCTTCGCCGTCTCGTTGCGCGGCGGCCGCGCGGCCGGATTGTTCTGGGACAATCCCGCTCGTCAGGTCTGGGACATGGGAGTCACGCGCCTGGACCGCTGGCAACTGGCCGCCGACTCCGGCGAGATGGATCTCTACCTCATCGTCGGCCCGTCGGTGGAGCGCGTGGTCGGCCGCTTCGCCGAACTGACCGGTCACGCCGCGCCCTTGCCGGACTGGGCGTTCGGCTACCATCAATGTCGCTATAGTTACGAGACCCGCGAGCGCGTCGAACAGGTCGCCGCCACATTCCGCCGCAAACGCATCCCGTGCGATGCGCTCTACCTGGACATTCATCACCTTGACGGCTACCGCGTCTTCACCTTCGGCAAAACGTTTTCCAAACCGAAGGAGCTGATTCATCGGCTCGCCCGCCAGGGTTTCAAAACCGTGTGCATCGTCGATCCGGGAGTGAAGAACGATCCCAAGTTCGGCGTGCTCCAACGCGGCCGCAAACACGATGCGTTCGTGAAGGACGCGGCCGGCCGGAAGGACTTTCTCGGTCGCGTGTGGCCCGGTGAATCACGCTTTCCGGATTTTATGAACCCGGCCGTGCGTCTTTGGTGGGGTGATGAACAGCGGCGACTTTCCCGGCTCGGCATCGCGG
>CAYXDZ010000023.1:0-18335 GCA_964463815.1 uncultured Verrucomicrobiota bacterium
ACCGAAAAACTGTCTGATGTGCCGTTCTCGGTCTGGCTCTGACCGCCACTCAACTGAAATGCCGAAATGTGGAATACCACCCCGCTGGCCAATACTCACGGCAATCTGCTGATCAGGTGTGGCGATAATCAGTGAGGTGTAGCGCGCCGATGAACGAAGTAAACGGGAAACGTAACTCTCAATCTGAGCAAAAGCGTCAGATGCAAAATGTTCAGGCTCGGGAATGTCAACCCAGTGGCCGTCATTCTCGTTGCCCTGATCGTCAACGGTCACAACCCACATCTTTGTAGCGCGTGGAATGTCCATAGCCGTCTAACGACCAGCGACCGCCGCCGGAAACGCCCGGTCGGCTGCAACAGTCAGCGCCAAATTATCTAAACCGTCCAACTGCCCAGCGGGGCGGCGGTTGGATGCACCATCTGATTCGGTCATTCTGGTGACCCTTTCGACTATGACCCGGGCCAACTCAACCAGCCTCGCCCTGTCCTGGTTTGCGGTGCATTCAAGCCGCGCGAGGTAGCGGCCTATCCTGACAATCAACCGATCGTCATGGTCAGCGGCGGTTCGCGGCAGCCAAACGGCCTCGTCTCCGACCTCGGGGCCGCTCGACTGGTCGGACGGTGCGGCGTGATTGCTCCATCTGTTCCACTGCCGCTCCAAGGACCGCTGGTAAGGGAACCGGGTGAGATAAAGGTCGTAACGGCCATCACCGTGGACACGGTTGCCGAAACCATAACTGAAGTGACCCATCCCCACCGCACCCTCTCTTTCCATGCCCGCCTTGACCTGTGCCAACAACGCCCTCCGGTTCGTGTGATCACGGCTCGCAGCTTCATTCACCGTTTCGGGCGGCTGATCGAGGGAGTCAACCGCAAACACGATCTCCCGTTCCGCCCAGCCGCTCCCAAGATCGAGGAGCCGGGGCGCAACGGCGACAACGCCTGCGCCGGGATGCGTGCTCGAAGTCGCCGCGCAACCACCAGCGGCAAGGAGCGCGGTCGCCAGGAGGCGGAGTTGAAGAAGTTTTGTCATGGCGAACGTGGCTAAGCGGGCTAACACAAGGGTGAGAGCCCAGTGCCCGGCAGCACTCTCAGGATATGCAAATGACGGTCCATAATCTCAGGGCAGGTCGGAATTGACAGGCAGGGCACCGGCTCCCTCCACCGTCTGGTTGGCAGTCCCCTTCGTCGTGAAGGGCTGACTAACGATATGGATAGGAACGCCCCGAACACTCGCCGGTAGCGATGTGGCCCATTTCTCTTCCCGCCTGATCAAATGCTCACCGAGTTTCGTCTTTAGTCCAGCCGGGGCAAACTGAAGCCTCGCGATCCATGCTTCACCCACAGTGGGAATCGGTATCAAAAAGTCCGACTTGCGCAAGCCAGCGATAACCAGATTGGTGCCCGTCGGAACAAGGCGAATTAGATTGGTAAGGCTGGCACCGCCAGGACCGCCGACAGGGGAGTGCGGTGGTATGCCGACGTACTCGAGTTCGAAAGCTTCGCGAAGTGTAACAGCGCGATCCCCATCATTGCTAATTGAGATCACTGCGAAACGGCCGCTGGGCATGTTCGTAATCCCGCCAAAAGACGTGCTCACCTGCCTCCAATCTCCACTCCTACTCTGCAAGGAAAAGACCATTACTAGGACGATGCCTGCCAATAGGATAATGCCAGCGGTGCTTATGTTCGTGCGGTGCATGCTCTTACTACCAACAGACATCAGGCCAGACTGGGGTTTGGCATGTCATGAGGAGCGCTGGCCCTTGGTTCCGCATGGTGTGGTTGGGATTAAGGCATTTGCGCCGGGCCGGCAAGTTTTCAGTTGGGCCCCGCGCGCCCGTCCGGTTTGTGGCCAAGCTTGAGCGGGGTTGACGTGCCCGTCCGTCGTCCGTCTGAAAGCTGCGGAGCAGCGGCCTGTTTAAAGCCCACTGTGCAAGCCGTGGGTAATCCGCCGCAGACGTATCAAGCCCCGGCCGGGGCGACATCGCTATAGAATCCTCCACCTCAGAACGCCGTAGCTCCGTAGGAGCGGCATCAACAGAACAGGCCGCTCCTGCCAGAGCTGAATCCAAATCCGCGACGCCAACCTACAAAGATGTCGCCCCTTACGGGGCTAACCGGAAGGGCGACATTCCTGTCGCCCATCCGAACTTCCCCTGCACAAGGCGTGAACCACAAGCCACGGAGGCACCGGCCGGGCAGGACTTCCCTCTGGATTCCCGCGCGTTCATCCCCTTAACTCTCCCGGCCCGGCCATGAGAAAGTACCTGCACGTCGTCAACATCGGCATCCAGAATCTGCTGGTGTACCGGGTGAACTTTCTCTTTCGCGCGGCCTTTGGCCTGATCCCCCTGACCGCGACGCTCATGCTCTGGCGCGCAATTTACGAGGGCAAGGAGGCGGGCGCGTCCATCGCCGGCTACGAGCTGTCACAGATGATCTCGTACTACCTGATCATCACCATCGTCGATGCGCTCACGGCCGTGAACGAGGACGACTGGCAGATCGCCACCGACATCAAGGACGGCAACATCAGCCAGTTCCTGCTCAAGCCGATCGACTACCTGGCCTACCGGTTCTTTCTCTTTCTCACCGGCCGGGCGATCTACACGCTGGTGGCCATTCTCCCGGTCGGGCTGTTCGTGCTTTACCTGAAAGAGTATCTCGTGGGGCCGGCGAGCGCGGAGGCGCTGCTGGTGTTCGCGCTCTCGACGATGCTCACCGCGCTGCTGCAATTCTTCATTTCCTACACGATGGCCCTGCTCGCGTTCTGGGTGCTGGAGGTGGCCACTTTGATCTTTGTGCTGTTTGCGTTCGAATACATCGCGGGCGGGCACCTGTTCCCGTTGGACATCCTGCCGCCGGCGATTCAAAGCGTGCTGGCGTTCACGCCGTTTCCCTACCTGCTCTACTTCCCGGTGAGCGTCTATCTCGGCCGGGTGGAAGACGCCGCCATGTGGACCGGACTCGCGATTCAAGCGGGCTGGGTCATCGGGGCCTATGGTCTCGCGCGCTTCGTGTGGAGCCGGGGCATCAAGAAATACTCCGCCGTCGGCGGGTGAACTCACGCACTACGAATCACGTTTCACACATGTCTTCACCCGCCAATCCCGAACCGCTGACCGCTCCGCCGGGAGTCATCCGCCGCTACCTCTCGATTTACGGCGCGCTGTGGCGCAACTCGGTGGTGCGCGAGCTGATGTTCAAGGCGAACTTCCTCATGTGGATCGTGGTCGAGACGCTGTGGTTCGGCCTGCAGCTCTCCTTCATGACGGTGATCTACTCGCACACGGACGAGATCGCCACCTGGTCGAAATGGGAGGTCATTCTGCTCGTCGGTGCGGCGCAGTTCATCCAGCAGATTTTTCACGGCATCTTCCTGAACAACTGCACGCAACTCTCGGAAAACATCCGCACCGGCAAACTCGATTTCATGTTGCTGCTGCCGGTGAACACGCGCTTTCTCATCTCGATGCGCACCGTCGATCTCGGTGCGTTCGTCAACGCCGGGCTGGCGATTGCGGTCATGTTTTACGCCGCCAGCCGGATTCCGCTGTCGCCATCAGCCTTGCAAATCACGGGTTTCCTGCTGCTCTGCGTCGCGGGCATTCTCATCCACTACTCGCTGATGTTTGCGCTCTCGTGCATCAGCTTCTGGACGGTCAAGGCGCAGGGCATCGTCTGGGGCTATTACAACCTCTTCAACATTGCCCGGCTCCCCGATGCGGCGTTCCGCGGCTTCTTCCGCATCTTCTTCACGTTCGCGATTCCGATGCTCATCGTCGCGAATGTCCCGGTGAAGCTGCTCGCGGACAAGCTGGCCTCGCCCTGGGAAATGCTGCTGCTGGTCGCCATGTCCGCCGCGTGCTTCGCCGGCTCAAGCTGGTTCTGGCGGCGGTCGGTGAAGAACTACACGAGCGCGAGCTCGTGAAACGTGGCGAGGGGTCTCGAAGGCTCCAGGCTCATCGCCACACCATGGGAAGAGCGTTCATTGGTTGACCTGGGTCACCGCACCCATTTCCACAATCCACGCAGCAAGATCGGGAGACTTTGTGACAGTCCTGCATTGGTGCCCGCCGCCCGCCGGATCAACGTTAGATCGTGACAAGATTTGCAGCAAAGTGCGTCGGCATCCGGGATCTATTAGTTTTAATCGGTGCGGCGGGATTGCTCCAAGGGCTCGCCCAACCGGGGGCGCTTGATCCTTCCTTCACTCCTGGCCAGGGGCTCACGCAACCGGCTGCGGGCGCGCACGTCGCGGCAGCCCAAATCCAGCCCGACGGCCGCATTCTGCTGGGCGGCTCCTTCAGCCAGATCGACGGCGTCCTCCGACCGTACCTGGTCCGACTGCAAACCAACGGCCTCCTGGACCCGGAATTCGACGGGCATCTGAGCGGCGCGGTTTCGGGCGTGCTCGCCCTGGGCCTGCAGCCGGACGGGAAGATTCTCGTCGGGGGTGACTTCAGCTACGTGGGCGGGTTGTCCCATCCCTACCTGGTCCGGCTCCATGCCGACGGCTCGCTGGACTCCGGCTTTGCCTGGCTGCCCCTGCAATCGCGCGTACGCGCCATCGAGTGTCAACCGGATGGGCGCAACATCATCGCCGGCGACTTCGGGCCGTTGAATGAAGCCGGCAGAAACATCGCCCGCCTGACCACAAACGGTGTCCCGGACAACACTTTCACTGCCATCGTCGGTCCGGCGGGCAGTGGCTGGGGGACCGACCCGGTGACCGGGCTCGCCCGGCAAGCCGATGGACGCCTGTTGATCAGTGGCGACTTCCAATTGGTGAACGGCCAACCGCGCGTACGGGTCGCCCGCTTGTTCAGCGACGGCTCCCTCGATGAGTCGTTCAATCCCGGTGCCGGCCCGAACGAGTGGGTGTACCGCGTGTTGCTCCAGCCCGACGGCAAAATCGTGATTGCCGGGTTGTTCAACTCGGTGGGAACGATCCCGCGGCCCGGCCTCGCCCGGTTGCATCCCGATGGCAGCCTCGAGGCGACGTTCGCTCCGAAACTCGAACCAACCAACGCCGTCATCTACGCCCTCGCCCGACAACCGGACGGCAAGCTCCTGGTGGGCGGCGCGTTCAGTGGCGTGGAGGGTCATCTGGCACCCGGATTGGCGCGGTTGTTCGCCGACGGCAGCCTGGATGGTTCCTTCACTGCGGACGCCGCCATTCGGAGTGTCAGTGCGATGGCGCTGCAGCCGGATGGCCGGATCGTCTTGGGCGGATTCAGTATTCCAGGGCTGCTCCAAAGCACGGGCGGGATCTACCGCGTCCTTGGCGGCCCCTACGAGTTTCGCTTCCTCGACTTGCGCCAACTTCCCGACGGAAGCGTTGCGCTCGACACGATTGGCGAACCCGGCCGGCGATTCGTACTGGAAGCCACTGCGGATCTGGTGAGATGGAGCGCGCTTGGGACGAATGACGCACCCGCGGTCTGGCACTCGTTTGTGGATGAATCCAGTCCGGCCCCGGCCATTCGATTCTTCCGCGGATACCTGCTCCCCCGTCCGTGAGCGCGGCCGGGGATCTTGGGCGACTGGCGCGTTCGCCGGGGATTGGTTTGTTGCATCTTCGCCGACTGTGACCTGCGAACTCCTGCCTGGCACACGGTCAACCTTGCTTCTCACCGCCCGGCGATTCCAATCCGCGGTTCAACTCGATAAACGGCGGGATCGGGCAATCCACGGCGTCGGCGATCGCGCGCAGCATCTCGCCTTCGCGGGAAGTGAGTTCGCCGTCGCTGGCCACCGCGTGCGCCGCCGCCTGAAGAAACCGCTTCTTAATGACCGGCGTGGTTTGCGCGAGCTTCTCAAACGCGGCGTCGGCGTGGGCCAGGGTCGATTCCCCGGCAGGCAACGGCGGCCGGTCGAAGGGCGTCAAGCCGAGAGATCGCACGGCTTCGGCGTAGGCTTGGGCGGCGGCCTCGTCGCTGTCGTGGCCCACCCGCGCGAGCAGCGAGAGCACGCGCGCGATATCCTCCAACAGCGGGGTCAGTGAATAGTATTGGATCACGCTCCGCCGGCCGGGCTGGAAGGTCGGCGCGAGATGCCGGTCGAGACACTTTTCGAGCGCATACTCAAACAAATCCATTGCCTGATCGGCTTCGATCAGCTTCCGAACCGTCGCGCGAAAAGCGGCGTAACTCACCGGCGTCAACTCGCGCAGCGCCGGGATGCAAAGCTCGACCAGCGGCAGCCGGGTGCCGGATGAAACCACCGCCGCTTCCTGTGAAACTTGTTCCACCTCGACGCGCTCCCCGGCGGAAAGTTCCTGTTCGATCAAGCTCAGTTGGCTTTCGCGGACGCTTTCGTCGTCGGACAGCAAGAGAGCATAAGTCACCAGTGTTGCCCGCGCGGGATCATGCGCTGCATCCAGCAATCTTTCAGGCAGCGACTCGCGCCAGGCGGTGGCGGCGGCGAGGTGTGTCGGTTGCGGGGAACCCGTCTGCCTCAGCACTGTGTCAGCGCGCAGGGACGGCCGGTTTATTGACGCCGTGTTCAGCGCCGAATGCAGCATGGCCACATCGACCAACGGCGGCGGTTGCGCAGCAGTCCGTGAGGCTGGGGCAACTTCCACCCGGGGAAACTTGCCGTCGAAGTGCGGATCGATGGCCTTGATGCGCTGGTCAAGGGGAGGATGCGTGGCCATCAACCCGAGGAAAGATGACCGCAACGCGTTGCCGAAAAACAGATGACCCGCTTCCGAAGCATGGGCACTCTCCAGACGCGACCCGTGAACCAGTCCGCCGATCTTCTTCAATGCCCCGCCGATGCCCTCCGGGTTGCGCGTGAACTGCACCGCTGCCGCGTCGGCGAGGAATTCACGCTGCCGTGACACCGCCGCCTGGATCAACCGGCCGAAGAACACGCCGATCGAGCCGATGATGATCAACGCAATCCCGATCAAGGGCAGCGGGTTGCCGCCCTTGCCATTGCTCCGCGCACCCATGCGATAATGGCGGCGCGTCCCGGAATACAAGAGAACGCGCCCAACGACGGCCAAGCACAGGATGCCGAAGATCACGCCCATGAGCCGCAGGTTGAGCCGCATGTCGCCATTCAGGATGTGACTGAACTCGTGCGCGACCACGCCCTGGAGTTCGTCGCGGGAAAGCAGCCTGACGCAGCCGCGCGTCACCCCGATGACCGCGTCGTTGGCGGAGTGACCGGCGGCGAAGGCGTTGATGCTTTCCTCGGGCAACAGATAAACCGGCGGCACGGCCATGCCGGAGGCGAGCGCCATTTCCTCAACGACGTTCAACACTTTGCGCTCGTCGAGATCGTTGGTGTTGGACGCAATGCGTTGTCCGCCGAGCATTTCGGCGACGGCCGAGCCACCGCGCCGGAGTTCGGCCATCTTGTAGAGCGAACCGAACAGCACGACCAGACAGGTGCCAGCCGTCACGCCGAGGAAAAGTTGGGGATGCCAGAGGGCGGCGAGATTCAGGCCTTCACCGAGCCGGTCGCGCAGGAAGATGCCGGCGAAGACGAGATACAGCCCGAGGACAATGCACGCCACCGCCGCCACAAAGTAGAGCACGAGCCACTTCGTGTTGCGCCGCGCGCGATCCTGTCGTTCAAAGAAGTCCATGTAAGGAAGGGCGAGACTCTTGTCGCCCAGCATGCCAACGGCGCTGCGCTGGTTGGCGGGAAGCAACGGCGGACCCGCAGGTCCGCCCTACCAAATGTGGGTGGGGCGGCGCTGCCGCGCCGCTGTAATTTTCGTCGAGCGCAGTGAGACGCGCGACTTGGGCAGGGACGCGGAACCGCGAACAAGTCCCTGGAGAAGCCTCGCTGGCGAACTCAAGTCGCATAAGATTCCAAATAGCCGCAAACCGTGCAGCGGTATGTGGCCACTTCGAGCGTCACCTGCACATCAATGATGACACTAGTCAAGTTCGACCACACAGGTTCACCAGCAATCCAAGTTGGGCGCTGAACCGCGCCCAGCCCGCCGGTGTCCTTCAAGAAGCCACGCTCCATGGCTCCATGGCATTTTGGACATTCAAGCTGCTTGCTCATTATCCCTTCGACTTGCTCTGAATCACAAGATCCTCGGTGTAACCACGGCGGGTCTTGCGCACTTCATCCAACAAAGCCGCCAAGGCCATGATGATGACGCCGCCGAAAAGAACGTAGATGAGAAACCATTCCCGGCCGAGCGAGTGCATCCACCATCCGAGGAGTAGGGCGGAAATCACGAGCAGCGGACCAGCAGTCTTTTGTGCGGTTTTCATGCTTTGTCCTATTCAGGCGCGTTGCCGTTTAAGTAAACGCCACTTTCGGTGCTTCGCGTTCGGTCTCGTTGGTGACCTGGAACAGCTCGGCGGGGCCGAAGTTGAACATGCCGGCGACGATGTTGCTCGGGAAGACCTCGCGCTTGGTGTTGTAGGTCATCACCGCGTCGTTGTAGCCCTGCCGCGCGAAAGACACCTTGTTTTCGGTCGAGGTCAGTTCCTCCATCAGCTTGGCCATGTTCTGGTTGGCCTTGAGGTCGGGATACGCCTCGGACAGCGCGAAGAGCTTGCCCAGCGTACCGGTCAAGGCGGCCTCGGCACCCATGAGCTGCTGCATCGCGGCGGGGTCGCCCGGATTCGCGGCGGCGCGTGTGCCGGCGGACGACGCGGTGTTGCGCGCCTGGATGACGGCTTCGAGCGTCTCGCGCTCGTGTTTCATGTAGCCCTTGGCCGTCTCGACGAGGTTCGGGATGAGGTCGTAACGGCGCTTGAGCTGCACGTCGATCTGCGCGAAGGCGTTCTTGAAACGGTTGCGCAGCGTGACGAGGCCGTTGTAGGCGCCCATCACCCACAGGCCGACGACGAGGACCGGCACGAGGATTACCACCAGCAGGATGATCAAGGTTGGAGCCATAGTATTTCTTTCGTTAAGTTGCGGGCAGATTAACGGCCGGGCGGGCGATCACAAATTATTTTCTGGGATGCCAATTGTAGCCGGGCGCATCTGGACCCAGCCTCTGACGCAGCGTGTCTGGCGGAGCGCCGGTCTCCGACCAGGCGCGAAGCGAAGGTTGAACAGCACGCCGGGTCGGAGACCGGCGCTCCAGGGCGGGATCAGGATGCGCGCATTGCGGCCCGCGGATTCCAGACGATCTCCCAGAGCTGACCATCGGGCGTGGCGATAATTCCGGCATGGCCGCCCCAGGCGAGTGTCGCCGGTTCGCGGCGCACGGTGGCTCCCTCCGCAGTCGCGCGACGGATCAGTTCAGCCACTTCCTCCCGACGAGGGACGTTCCACGAGATGAGCGCGCCGGTTGGCGAGCCGGTTTCCGAAGCGGCGGTGAATTCGTTGAACGCAGGCCGTTCCATGAGCGCGAGCGTGAGGCCGGGCAGCTCGAAGAAAACCGCATTCGGGACAAAGCGCGGGGGTGGCCAGCCGAAGACGCGCTCGTAGAAACGGGCCGCCGATGGAAGGTCAGCCACCGGCAGGGTGAGGTAGGTGAGCTGGCCGGGCATGAGCAATTGTCCGCACTCACTGTCCGACCGGAACAGGCTGGACGGTTCGGCCACCAAGAAAGATTCCCACCACCCCGAACAAGACGAGCAGGAGCAGAATGCCGAGCGCGATCCAGACGATGATCGACGTGCGGTATTTGATGTGTGGGGTCTGGGCGATCACTTCCTGGTATTCCGGCGAGAAGACCACTTTGCCCTTCTTGGAAAACAGGAGGTAAAGGATGAAGCCATTGATGATCGTACCCAACGGAAAACCGAGCAGGCCGACACCGGAGAAGATGCCCGCAACAATCTGTGCCCACCGCTTCAAACGTCGCAAAGCCATGCCAAGTGCAAAGTGAAGCGCCGCTGCACAAATGATAATCACTCCAGCCAGTACAGTTTCAACTCCAGTCGGGCCAGAAGGAGCCATCAAGATCATGCCACCCAGCAAGACCATTAAGAACGCCCCGATAAAATAGAGCACGCCGACTGACTTTACGGACGCTTCATGCTTGATGTGTTCGTTGCGGATGTCCTCCGCGTCACTCGACGCCACGCCTTCCCGCAGGCGTTGCAACGCGACCGGCTTGCAGGCCGCGCACACGAAACCATCGCCCAAGCGCACCACTTCATCAGCCGGAAAAGCCTGGCCGCAACCGGAACAGACCAGGGCGGCGGCACCTGGATTCGGGACGGGCGTCGGAGTCTGCACAGCGGGTGCCGTCAACTCGCCCAGCGGCTGCCAGTTGGCCATGCCTTCCCGCCAGACCAGTGTCCCGGCAGCGATCACCCCCGACGCGCGCAACTGCTGAAACTCCTCCTCCGTGACGGGACCGATCTGTTTGCCCTCGTGGGCGTAAAACCAGTTCATGGGATGGTTGGCCGTAAAGGGTTAAAGAGTTGAAAGGCTGAGGCGGCTTCGGTTTTAACGATTCAACTCTTCACCCCTTCAACGATTAAACCGCTTGGGGAAACTCAAATTCCAACGCCGCGCCGGCTTACTGCGTCGGCTTGCTGAACAGCTTGTCGTCCAGGGCAATCCCGTGCTTGATCTCCTTGACGGTCATCTTGAAACCCTCCGGACCGGCTTCGACCGCGATCTTGTGCGGGAGCTTGAGGCCGTCCACATCCCGGTAATCACTCAGTTTGGAAATGACCGGGATTTTGCCCTGCGGCGTTTCCGCCTCGGTCTTGATCTGGACCAGCAGCCGGGTTTTTTCGTCGAGATACAGCAGGTCCGTGGTGCCCTCCTTGCTCTTGCCTTCGAGCACATCGGTGGTCTGGCCGTCGATGGTTTCCTTGCCCTTGTGCGTCCAGCCGGTGTAGCGGGTGAGCAACTCGACGTCGCGGTAAAAATCCGCCTGTTGCCGGGCCTGCTTGAGCTGACCGCCGGACTTTTCGATGATCCCCAGGAAGGGGTTTTGCGACCAGGCCACCTTGCCATCGTAGCCTTCAACCACCTTGCCCATGTCAGGGATGTCGATCTCGGTGCGCTGCTTGTCCGGCGCCTTGGACATGATGGTCATGCCGGCCTTGATGCCTGCGCCGGGAATCTCGATCTCGGCCTTCATCTGCCGGGTCGTGATCTTCTTAAAGGCGTCCGCACCGCCGAGCGCCTTGATGTGTTCCTGAAGCAGCTCCTCGGCGGAGGGCGCGGCTTGCAGGGGTGAGTGACCCGCGAACACAGCCGCGGCCAGCAGAAAGGGCAGTAGTTTTTTCATGTGAACGATGCGGGCAACGTATCGGCGCGTGCGGAAAATGCAATGGCGGAGTCCAATCCCGGACATGCTTGAACACAAGCTCCGCGTTCGGACCGCACGCAACGGACACCAAGATCGCAAAGTTGGCGGGCAGCTTCTGCCGGCGGTGGCTGCCTTCCAATGGATCTCGCAGGGTAAGGCGGCCAGCCAGGGCGATCCGAATCCTTTGCACTCGCCGCGTCCGTTGCATGAGGCAAGCACGGTTTTGGCTGGATATGAAAATTGCCAACCCGCGACCCATTTCCTACTTTGCCGAACCGCCTGATGCGAAACGTCACTTGCAAACTCACTCACGGACTGACCGCCGGGGCGCTCCTCGGCGTGCTGGCCGGGATGTCCACCGCGCTCGGGGCCGGAATCCTGGTCACCAATCAGGCGCTGGAGTTGCGGCATCCACCGGGCTTTGCCGTCACGCGCTTTGCCACCCGCGAACAGGTGCCGAACGCGACTTCGTTGACGTTGGACTCCCAGGGCCGGGTGGTCGTCTCGGGTCGCGGCTGGATCCGACGGCTCGAAGACACGGACGCCGACGGCAAGGCAGACAAAGTGACCACCTTCGCGGAAACGGCCACGGGCGCACGGGGCATGGTGTTCATCGGCAATGATCTTTATCTGCTCGCGGACGGCTCGTTTGGCCGGTTGCTCGACCCCGACGGCAACGGCGTGGCTGATGGACCGCCACAACGGTTCTTTGACTTCGGTTTCGGCCCGGAAGGCGTGCAAACGCTCCGGCGCGGGCCCGACGGCCACTGGTACATTCTGGCCGGCCAGGATTCCCGGCTCGGCCCGGCCCACTGGAATTTTCCCGGCACCCCGATCCGTAATCCGGAGGGCGGCGCCCTGGTCCACATCTCACCTGACTTGAGCCGCAGCCAGGTGGTCGCGCAGGGGTTTCTCCACGCGCATGACTTTGATTTCCATGCGACGGGCGCGATGCTCACCTATGATCAAGGTTACGCGCGCGATGGGTTCCTGCCGTGGATGGCGATGCCGCGCTTGTTGCAAGTGACGCACGGCGCGCATCACGGGTGGCGCAGGGCCAGCCCGACGGGGCCGCGCGCCCTGCCGGAGTATGATCCCGCGCAAGTCCCCGTGCTCTGGTCGGCCAACACCGGTGTGCCCGCCGGCATGACGGTTTACCGGCATCACCAGTTTCCGCTCAGTTATCGGGGCGGCCTGTTCAGCGCCGACTGGGAGAGCGGCCGGGTGTATTACTTCAAGCTGCAACCGTTTCAATCCGGCTTCACGGCCGCGGTCCAGCCCTTCCTCGAACCAACCGGTCGCAATGGCTTCACCCCGACGGCGATGGCGGTCGGGCCGGATGGCTCGCTCTACCACGCCACCGGCGGACGTGGCACGGGCAGCGGCGTCTATCGCGTGCAGTTCACGCAACTCGACCCCAAGACCGGTAAATTGCCGGACCAACCGCCGCCGTTCCTGGGCAACTTCGACGCGGTGCTCCGCGCGCCGCAACGGCTCGAAGCCTGGTCGCGCGCCAACTGGGTGCCGCTGGCCGTGCGCGAGGGGCGGAAGAGTTTCGAGCAGGTCGCGATGAGCATCGGCGATCCGGAGGACTACAAGCTCGTCGCGCTCGAAGTGATCACCGAACTGCTGGGCGGCGTCACGCGCTGGGAGGCGAACGTCACCGCGAAGTCGGCCTTTCCCGCAGTGCGCGCCCGGACGGCGTGGGCGCTGGCGCGCAACCCCTTCGAGGGTTACCTGCCAATTCTTCAGGAACTGTTGCGGGACGAATCGGCACTCGTTCGCCGCGCGGCACTGGAAGTTTATGTGGACCACGCCCCGCAACTGCCCGCGCTCGAACTGTTCCGCGTCGCCGGCGGCCACCTGGATCACGAGGACCAGCGCGTACGCGAAGCGGCGATCACGCTGGCCTCCCGGCTCCCCGAGGATCTCTGGCAACGGCTGGGCAAGGAGGCCACGACAAAGTCGCTGCTGCACCGGTTGTCATTGATCCGCGCGCTGCTGCTGCGCGACCCGGTTGGCCAGCAGCCCAACCAGATCGCCCTGCGCGAGGCGGTGGCCGTGTTGCGACAGCCGGAGAAAGGCACGCCACTGCTGGGTCTCACCGCGCTAAAGTTGATCACGCAGGCGTTTGGTGACACACGGCTCGAGGAGCCCTCAGCGGAAGCATTCGCCGGTTATGAATTACGCATTGCGCCGGCCGACCACCCGGCGCTCGCCGCCGAAGTCCTGTCCGCCACGCGACCGCTGTTTCCCACCGGCAACCCCATCGTCGATGCCGAACTGGCGCGGACGCTCGCGCTGTTCGAGGACCACGATCCCAACACGCCGCTGCGGATGCTCGGGGCGTTCGGCGCGCAAAGTCCCGTGCCCTCAGACATCCACTACCTGGCCTGCTTCGCGCGCTTGAATCCCGGTGGTCCGGTGCCCGCACTCACCAATCTCGCCGAAGTGTTTCTTTGGCTCGACAACAAGGCCGGCGAACCCGGCGCGCACCCGGGCCTGCAATGGAAAACCCGCGTGATCGAGATCGCCTCGCGGTTGGTGGCGCGTCATCCGGAGATCGGTGACGCGCTCGTCCGAAGCCGGAATTTCGCGGACCCCGGTCGCGCCTGGCTTGCGGCCGCGCTCAGTCCGGCCCAGCGCGACACCGCCCGGGAACATTTCTTCACCGCCAGCGCAAATGCGAACCGCTTCAACTGGAACGCGGAGGTCATCAATTTGCTCATGGAAAAACCCTCCGAGGAACTGGCCACCCGCCTGCGCGGCCTGTGGGCACGAGCTGATCTCCACGACGCCATCGTGCAGGCGCTCGCCGCCACGCCGGCGGCAATGGATTATTCCTGGCACGTCGGCGCGCTGGCTTCGGCGGATTTCCGCACGGTGGCGGCGGCGTTGACCGCGCTCACGGAACTGGAGGATCGGACGCCCCGGCAGACGCTCGCGCCGGTGATGCGCGCCTTCCATCGCGCGGTCGCGCAACCCGCGCAGGCCACCACCCGCAAGGCGGCCATCGGCTGGCTCAACAAGCACGCCGGCTGGAAGGGTGTGCTGGAAGAAACGAACACCGACCGCCCGAGTCTGGAGTTGACCTACCGGCCCCTCTTGAACTGGTTTGCCACCGAGTATCCCGCCGTGGGCGCGGCCATCGCCGGCATGAGCGAGGAAGAGTTCAAGTATTGGGAGACCCAGCTCAAGGACGCTCCTTGGACGCTCGGCAAGCTCGACCGGGGCGCAAATCTCTTCAAGGAACGTCGCTGCGCGGAATGCCACGGTGGCGGACCCGGCTTCGGACCGGACCTGGCCGGTACGGCCCGACTGCGCTCGCCGGAAGGTTTGCTGCGAACGGTGGTTTATCCGCACCTCGACGTGGCGCCCGGGGCCGGGGTCGTGGAACTGCGTTTACGCGACGGCACCAGCCTGACCGGGATCGTCGTCTTCGAATCATTGGAGCACCTGCTGCTCCGGCAGGAGAACGGCGACACGGTGCGGGTCACTCAGGGGAGCATCGCGCAGCGTCGCGTCACCCACGATTCCACGATGCCGCTCGGCTTGTTAAAAGGCGTGAATGCGCGCGGGCTGGCGGACTTGTACGTGTATTTGGAAACGCTGAGGTGAGCAAAAAACGTGATGCGTAATTCGTGAGCCGTGAACCAAGTTCACGCAGCCCATATCACGGGTCACTCGCCGGTGGAGATCAAGTCCCCAAGAAGGCTTCGTGAACGACGCGGAGCGCTTCCTCGCCCCGGTTCAACTCGATCACCACGGAAATCTTGATCTCGCTGGTGCTAATCATGTCGATGTTGATCTGGTGGGTGGCGAGCGTCTCGAACATCTTCGCCGCCACACCAGAGTGACTGCGCATCCCCACGCCGACGATGGAGAGCTTGCCGATGTTCTCGTCCGCGACGAGGTCCGCGAAGCCGATTTCCTTTTGCAGTCCCTGCAAGGTGATCAACGCCTTCGGCAGGTCCGGCTTGTCCAGCGTGAACGAGATGTCCGTGGTCTTGACGCCCGCGCCGTGGCTGGACGTCTGCACGATCATGTCCACGTTCAGGTTCAAGACGGCGAGCGCCTTGAAAATCCGGCTGGCCGCGCCCGGATGGTCTGGCACGGCACCGAGCGTCACCTTGGCCTGGTTCTTGTCGAACGTAACGCCGCGAATCACGACGTTCTCCATGCTTTCCGTTTCTTCTTTCACAATCGTACCGGGGTTGTCGTTGAGACTGGAGCGGACTTCAAACACGACGCCAAATTTCTTGGCGAACTCGACCGAACGCGACTGCATGACCTTCGCACCGAGGCTGGCGAGTTCCAGCATTTCGTCGTAGGCGACCTCGGGCAGCTTGCGGGCATTCTTCACGATGCGCGGGTCGGCGGTGTAAACGCCGTCCACGTCCGTGTAAATCTGGCACAAGTCGGCACCCAGCGCGGCGGCCAGGGCGATGGCCGTCAAATCGGAGCCACCGCGCCCGAGGGTGGTGATGTGACCTTCCTGAGTCTGACCCTGAAAGCCGGCGACGATCACCACGTTGCCGGCATTGAGCAGTTCGTGAATGCGTTTGGGCGTGATGTTCTGAATCTTGGCCTTGGAATGCACGCCGTCGGTCACGATGCCCGCCTGAGCGCCGGTCAGCGAAACGGCCGGCAAATCGAGTGCATGGAGCGCCATCGCCGTCAAGGCGATGGTTGTCTGCTCGCCCGTGGCCAGAAGCATGTCCATCTCGCGCTCGCTTGGGAGCTGGCTGATTTCCTTGGCCAGCTTGATCAGACCGTCGGTGACGCCGCTCATGGCGGACACCACCACCACCACCTGATCCCCTTGGGCGCGGTAGCCGGCCACCCGGCGCGCGACATTCTTGATCCGGTCGGTGTTGCCGACCGAAGTGCCGCCAAATTTCTGAACAATCAAGGCCATAGCCGTACAAGAAAGGCGGAATACAGAAGACAAGCCGCGCACGCGTCAAGCGGCATTGCAGCCCGACTGCCCGGGGGCCGCACAATCCGCTTCCCCGCGCGGGGGGGCCGGACTAGATTCCGCCCGCCGCGAACCACGGCCCGCCCCGCCGGGGCACCGCTGACCGATGAACGATCACAGCCGACCCACCCACATTCTATTGATCGAGGATGATGCCGCTTACGCGAAGCTGCTGGAATCCTGTCTCGACCGGCACGCGGCGGGATTTCGATTCCAGCTCGAAACGTCCACCAGCTTGAAGGCCGGTCTGGCGCGGCTGGCGGTGAGCGGCATCGACATCATCCTGTCGGACCTGGGCCTGCCGGACAGCCAGGGGCTGGACACGTTGAAGCGTCTCCACAAGCGCGCCCCTGACACCCCCATCATCGTCCTGAGCGGCGTCGATGATCCGGTGATGGAGATGGAGGCCATTCATTTTGGCGCGGAGGAATACCTGGTCAAGGGCGAGGTCGAACGCAAGTTGATCGTGCGCTCCATCCGTTATGCGCTGGAACGCCGGCGGGTGGACGAGGAACTGCGGCAGGCGCAGGAGAACTACCGGAGCATTTACGAGAACACGCTCGAGGGCATCTTCCAGACGACGATGGACGGCAAGTATCTGACCGCCAATCCGGGGTTGGCCCGCATTTACGGCTACGAGTCGCCGGAGGAGCTGATGAAGTCGATGCTCGACATTGCGGCCAATCTTTACGTCAAACCCGGCCGCCGCGAGGAGTTCATCCGCCTGATGCGCTGGCACCAGATCGTCACCAACTTCGAGTCGCAGGTGTTCCGCAAGGACGGCCGGGTCATCTGGATTTCCGAGAACGTCCGGGCGGTGCGTGACCGCAACGGCAATTTTCTCTACTACGAAGGCACGGTCAACGACATCACCGAGCGCAAGGAGGCGGAGGTCCGGCTCAAGGAATCCGAGACGCTCTACCACTCGCTGGTGGAGACGATCCCGCAGAATATCTTCCGCAAGGATCTGATGGAACGGTTCACGTTCGCAAACCAGCGCTTCTGCACTTCGCTCGGCCGGCCGCTGGATGAAATTCTCGGCCGGACTGATTTCGATTTCTTCACCCCCGAACTCGCGCAGAAGTACCAGGCCGACGACCGCCGGGTCATGGAGACCGGGGAAGTGTTCGAGACCATTGAAGCCAACCAGACGCCCGGCGGCGAGGTGCATTACGTCAACGTGGTCAAGACGCCGTTGCGCGACGCCGAGGGCAAGATCACGGGGTTGCAGGGCATGTTCTGGGACATCACCGAGCGCGTGATGGCCGAGCAACGCGAACGCGCGGCGAACGAGGCGCTGGCTGCCAGCCGGGAGGAGTTGCGACGCAAAAACGAGCAACTGGAAAAAGACGTGGCAATGGCGCGCGAGATCCAGCAGGCCTTTTTCTCGACGCAGTATCCGATCTTTCCCGCAACCGCGCTGCCGCAGCATTCGGCGATTCAGTTTTATCACCGTTACCTGCCGGCCGGATCGGTCAGCGGTGACTTCTTCAACGTCATGGCGTTGAGCGACACGACGGCGGGCGTGTTCATCAGCGACGTGATGGGCCACGGCGTGCGCTCCGCGCTGGTGACCGCCATGTTGCGCGCGATGCTCGAGGAATTGCGGCCGATCGCCCACGATCCCGGCGCGTTTCTCACCCAGGTGAACCAGGACTTGCGCACGATCCTGCGGCAGAGCGGGACGCTGATGTACGCCACCGCGTTCTATCTCACGTTAAATGTCGAGACGGGCGAATACCAGTTTGCCAGCGCGGGCCACCCCAAGCCCTTGTTGCTGCGCGGCGAGGATGGTTCGGTGACGTCGCTCGAAAGTTCCAGCTCCCGCCAGCAGCCGGCGCTGGGGCTGTTCGATCAAACCGTGTTTCACACCACCAAGCTGCCCGCCCGCAAAGGCGATCTGCTGCTGCTTTACACCGACGGCCTGATCGAGATTGAAACCCCGGCCGGCGAGTGGTTCGATGGGGGCAAGCTGATGGCCTCGGTTCAGCGTCACGCGACTTCCCGGCGCCTCGCCGAACTCTGTGACGGCGTGCTCAATGATGTCCGCGAATTTGCGAAGACCGAGGAATTCGAGGACGACGTCTGCCTGCTCGGGGTCAAAATCGCCTGATGCGTGCGTTCGCATGGAAGCGCAGCGCCGACTTCA
>CAYXDZ010000024.1:0-18072 GCA_964463815.1 uncultured Verrucomicrobiota bacterium
CAGCGCCACGCGGCGGCGGACGGGTTCCTCCTGTTCCGCCATGTAAACGGTGCCGCAACCGCCCTCGCCAATTTGCTGGAGCAATTTGTAGCGGCCGATCCGTTCACCGGGTTCCATGCCAATGAACTGCGCATTCGTGCTGAGCACCTGGGTTCCGCCGGCGGTGGAGGCTGATTCCGCCGAACGCACGACGGCAGGAGTCTCCAGAAAGCTGTCTTCCACCTGATGTTCGGCCAGCAGGGCGGCGACCCGTTCGCGCCGCGCGGTGTCGTCACCGCATTGGGCGGCGAGGAAGGCGGCCTGTTCGGCGACCGGTTGTTCCAGAACGGCGAGAAAAAGCTCGCGATCCAGCGGTCCCGGGTTGATGGACGATTCGTCGCGCATGACGTTGCGCAGATACAAGCGCAAAACCCCGGAAATTGCCGCAACGAAATTGCCTTGGTGCCGGGGGAGTTGAAACCAGAGGAACTACGGGTCCGACGGGTAGGCGACCGCCGCACAATGCACGGCTCCGTGCTTGCGTTGAAGTTCGGCGCATTGGATGGGGAGAATGGCCATCCCTTCGCCCAGCGTCTCCCGGAAAACGGCTTCGGCGGCCTGGTCCAAGGGCGCGTAGAAGCCGCCAAATGCCGGCATCACATAGCCCTCGCGATGGTGGATGCCGTTGAGGTAGTTGATGCCGCGGTAGAGGTTGGGCATGCTCGGGACGGGGACAATCTTCCAGCCGAGTGATTTCAAGGCGGCGAGTTGCGTGCGGTGGGCGGCCAGCATCCGGCGCAACGAGGCGAGATAGTCCGCGCGCTCACCCGTCGCAGGCGGCCCGGCGGTTTCAGCAGCGGAACTTTCCAGGAGGTCCAGCGCTTGGAGGAACACCTGGAGATTCCCGGTGGCCGAATCAATCCCGCTTGCCTTGAACAGCAAGGCGGTCTCCGCATCAAAGATTTCCTCGCTGCCCTGACCGGCAAACGCCAGCTCGGAAAGTCGCTGGTGGGCGAGCTGGGTCTCGCGTCCATGCAGGTCGTAGCGCAGGGCGAGCGCGGTGTTGCGGTCAATCACGCCATGCCGTTCGAAACTGTCGATGCCCAGTCCCAGGACCGCCCGGGCGGCGGCCAGCGGATCATTTACAAACGCCACCAACCCGCCATTGACCGCCCGGACGGTGAGATCGAAATCCAGATGGTAGGAAGCGCCCGGCAGCACGAGGCATTCATCCACGCCAAATCCCCGGCGAAAGGCTTCGGTCACCTGCGCCCGGGTCAATCCCAGCGCCACGTTCCGGTGAATTTCTCCTTCGCCAACTATCAGCAGGCGTTTGTCCGTGACCGGATCGGTGACCGCCAGCAGGTTGCCGCCCTGGAAGAGCAGGGGAAAGTGGATCACCCGGTGGCCGCTGGCGCGCAATCCGTCCATCAGGAACGATTCACTCGGCAGGAACGCGGAAGCACCCTCGTGCCGCGAAGCATAGCGGGGCGTGATCGTGGCGGTTTCGTCGTGGCCGGTCGCGGCGTCCTTGATGAGACCCGCCTTGCCATTGTCCTGCGCCCATGACTCAAGCCGGTGGGGCTCGACGATTAGAGTGAGTTGTTGCCGTTTGCGCAGGGGGAGGGCCTGCCGGGCCCAGGCATGAAAGGCGGCGGCCATTTCCGCCGGAACCGAGAGGGTGAAGCTGGCCTGGGGAAACCCGGAAACCAACTGGTGGATCACATCGATGTTGTCGCCGGGGACGATGCCGTCCGCGTAACCGCCGCCCACCTGCAGGCGGAGCATTTTCAGCGGGTGTTCGCCGCTTTCGGAAAGGATCTGGAATCGAGACCAGACGGCGGGCAGGCGAAAGGACCGGTTGGCAAGTTCGGCTTCGAGCGCGGCAATTCCCGCACCTGCCACCAGGCGGCCGGCAACGTGTTGCATGACTTCCAGCGATCCCTCGGCGGGATCGTCGTGCCGGCCGTTTGCAAAGCACGCCAGCAGATCATCGGGAAAACCGAGCGCCCGGAGCCGTTGCAGACCCGGCCGGCCGTTGGTCATGAATTCCTTCGCCCCGAGCTGGTCGAGTACGCGCGTCAGCGTGGGCAGCAAACCGTCATGGGCCAGCCGTCGCTGGATCAACTCGGCGACCGCCAGCTCCAGGGAGTTTGTCAGAGTCGGGAGCACTTCGAACCCCCATCCGTTCGTCGCCTCCTGGAGAATGGGTGCCTTGAATCCGCGCGGCGGCAGGATCACTTGCTGGAAGTTCTCGCGGTACCCGGCGCTGGTTTCAGAAAACACGGGCTCAAACAGCCGGATGCCGAGATCATACGGACGTCGAACCAGGAGTGCGCCACCAGGGGTCGGGCCGCCGGTTGCTGCCACCGCATAGCGTTTGATCTGATAGGCGTCGATGGAAGCGCGATCCGCGATCCGTTGCTGAAACGCGGGAGGCAGGTTCAAGTATTTCGAACGCAGCACCTCCAGCTCAGCGGCGTCAGCTCCGGGTTGCACCGTGCCGGTCTGGCCGTTCAGCGAAACCGTGGCGAATGCCAGCAGGGCAAAGAGCCCGCTTGCGACAACTGTCTTGGGAATAACCAAACGCACGTCCGGGAAGGATCATGCGTTGCTCGGGAAATCTCTTGGAGCGCTGTGCCGCCGGTAGAACCTGATTGCGGCAACTTATTGCTGCTTAACAAGTTCCTGCTGTCTTACCGGGGGTTGTTGCGATGACCAAGGCTGCGCACATAGGCGGCCGGGGTCATGCCGACGACACGCTTGAAATGGCGGGTCAGATGCGCCTGGTCGCAGAAGCCGCAATCGAGGGCGATGTCACCGATCCGCGCGAAGGGCTGAAGCAACAGTTTCTTGGCGTGCCGGACCCGGGCCTCGGTCACATATTGAAAGGGGGACTGGCCGGTGGACTGGCGAAAGACCCGGGAAAAATGAAAGACACTCAAACCGGCGACCCGGGCCAGTGCGTCCAGGGTCATTTCCTCGCCGACCCGCTCGTCGATGTATGCCAGGACCCGGCGCAGACGCGTCGGACTGAGGCCGCCGCGCTTGATGCTTTCCTTCCGTACGATGGCGTGGTGCTGGACCAAATGAATGCACAACAGGCGGGCGATGGCCGTGGCGTAATGGCCATTGTCGGACGGATGCCGGCCGGCTTCCGCCTGCAGCAGCAACACCAGCTCCCGCAGGGGCGGGGAATCGATGCCGTGCTCCCAGCGGAGCCGCAAGCTTTCCGGCTTGGACCCATTGTCCAGCGCCGCCGCCAGGAACTCGGGCTCGATCAGCACCGCGACGTGCTTGCCGGAGTGCTTGTAGGATGCGGAATGTAACTGATTTGCCGGGTACACACTGATTTGACCGGGCTGGATCGCTTTGTTCACGAATTTTCCTTCGCCGTTCCATCGCAACTGCGCCGGCGTGCTCAACTGCAACACCACCAGATGCTTTAACAGCATCACCTGATGGGTCTCGAAATCCGTCGGGCCGTGTTCTTTGATGAAGAAACCGTTCCAAGGCTTGTCAGAACTCGATCTGATGAGCCCCTCGCGGAGTCCAGGCCCGATCCGGCCGCTGACCGTTTCGACCAATACGTCATTCATGGTGGTTGGCGGATCGGTCGTTGTTTGAGAAAGACAAATTCTGCATGCGCAGCAGTGATTCAAACGACATGCGCAGAGACGTTCTCAACTCCGCAAATGTTTCTCACTTTTTTCAATGGACTAAAGGAGGCCGCAGGCACCGCTCAGCCGGCGGCGTTGATGAAGTGGAAATGTCCAGACACGGGAACTGACCGGCGCGAACAAAACAACCGATCAAACTTCATTCGCACTCACCTTGTGGGGTGCCGATTCCGGCGGGTCTGGCCGGTGCGTCTTCTGGCATTCCTGCCAGAAAGTTCCGTGTGTGTTACTTCTTCATCAATCCCTGCACGTCCAGCCAGTCGGCGAAGAGTTGAATCCAGCGGTCGCTCGGGAGATTTTGTTTCCGCATGCCGAAGCCATGGCCGCCCTGCGCGTAGAGGTGCAATTCGGCAGTTTTGCCGGCCTTCACCCAGTCCTGGTAAATCTGAACGCTGTGCGGCGCGAGCTGGAGCGGGTCATCGGTCGCGGCCAGGACGAAAAGCGGCGGCGCGTCCGTGGGCACACCCCGGTCCTTGAGCGTCCAACTGTAGGCGAGGTAGATCGGCGCGGCGAAGGTGGGGCGCGTTTCCGGCGTGTAGTTCATCGCCACCGACGAGGCCACCGTGCCGCCGGCGGAAAAGCCGATGATGCCGATGCGCTCCGGGTTCACGCCATAAGTCGCGGCCTGCTTGCGAACGTGTCCGACGGCGGCAAGTCCGTCGGCCAGCGCGAGCGGAACAATGGGTGCGACCACCTCATCCAGCGGTCCGCGTGTGCCGACCTCGCGCGTTGGATCGTCGGTCTTGCACTCGACGAGCCGGTACTTGAGCACAAAACAGGTCACCCCGCGCTCGACCAGCCAGTGCGCAGCGTCGTTACCTTCGCTGTCGATGGACAACGCGAAGAACGCGCCGCCGGGACAGATGATGACCGCGGTGCCATTCGCTTTGGCCGGATCGGGCTTGAAGACGGTCAACGTCGGATCGGCCACGTTGAACACGACCCGCGTGTTCCAAAGGTTCTGGGCGCTTTCCTGCTCGGAATGCGTCCAGGACTCGGAGCCGGGAGCCTTGCCTTCATAAAGGCGGACAACCTGGTTTTGAGCCTGGCAGGTGAGGCAGCCGGCGGCGGCGAAGGCGGCGATCCTGTTCAGGCGCTTCATCGTGTTACGCGGCGGATCGTTGTCCCAACCCGGCTGAAAGTCGAGCGCTGGCCGCCCGTGACGGCCTCAGTGGAACAACATTGGCGCGAACTCGTTCAGATACTCGCGCCAGACGATCCACGTGTGGCCGCCCTCGCCTTCGTTGTACACCACGTCGAAGTTGTGCTTCTTGAACATCTCGACCGTCGCCCGCGACGTTTCAACCAGAAAATCGTCCTTGCCCGTCGCAAACCATAACAGTTTCAACCCCTTCTTCAGCTTCGCGTCGGCGAGGATGGCCCGGTGCTGCTCCTCGAAGGTGGGGCCTTCGGGTGCCGGACGGTTCGGGTTGGGAATGATGCCAAAGACGCCGGAGCTGTAAACGCCGAGATAGGCGAACTTTTCCAGGTTCGGGATGCCGATGTTCAAGGTCTGCGCGCCGCCCATCGAAAGCCCGGCGATCGCGCGGTTCTTGCGGTCGGTGTGAACCCGGTAGTTTTTCTCAATGTAGGGCATCACGTCGTTGACGAAGTCCTGCGAAAACTCATCCACCGCCGGCCGGGCACCGCCACCACCGAAGCCCGCCTGACTCGTGTGGCCGGCCGTCATGACGACGACCATGGGCTTGGCTTTCTTTGCCGCGATCAGATTGTCGAGAATAAAGCCCGCGCGGCCGACCGTGGTCCAGGAATCGTCGGAATCACTGGCACCGTGTAACAGGTAGAACACGGGAAACTTGCCCTTGCCCAGCTCATAGCCGGGCGGCGTATAGACGTGCATCCGGCGGAACTTCTTGAGCGAGCCGGAATAGTAGGTGACCTCGGACACCGCGCCGCGCGGCACTTGCTGGGCGTCCATCCAATCGGCGCCGGGTACGCCCACCAGGCTCCAGGTGTTGTTGTTCGATTCGCTGGTGGCGGGGTTGCGTGGATCGATCACGGCCACGCCATCGACATTGAAGTTGTAGCGGTAGTAACCGGGGGCGGCCTCGACGGTGAGCTCCCAGACGCCGTTTGTCCCCTTCGTCAGGTCGCGGCCCTGGCCACCCCCCGGAATGTCCCCGGCCGAGAGCCTCACTTGTCGGGCCTCGGGAGCGAGGATGCGGAAGGTGATCTTGCCGTCGGCCACCTCGGGCGAGACCACGCGCGGACCCGGTGGCCCACCGCGCTGGGCGTGGGTGAATTGGGGGCAGGCAAGCGTCGCGAGCAACGCGGCGACGGCAACAAGGGAGGTGATGGAGCGGGGTTTCATGTTCAGATGAATGGGTGCTGTGGTATGGACGCTGGGAGAACAGGCTTTGTTACGAGCAAAGTTGCCGCCACTCAACCGGCCTTCTGTCGCCAGTCGGCCTGACGGCAGATCAGCCATCCGCAGCCCCGAAGGCTTTGAAAGCTGGACCAACCGTTTGCGCTGCCCGCCGTTCCGCTTCGCGGTCGAATTTGAAAAATTGTTCCCACAGACGTCCGCGACTGCAGCGGGTGGCACCACGGCGCGGGGAGCAGGTGGCTAGTCGGTCGGGATCGAGTTGAGCGTGTAGTAAAACTCGTCGGACCGCAGGAACTCGCCCTTGTCACTTTCCAGGGCCGAGGCCACCACACGGGTGACGTAACCAGTTTTCCAGCCGCTCAACCGCAAGCGCACGCGCAGGCCGTCGCTGCTCACTTCGGCGGCCGAAATTTCGATGGTGGTCGCACTGCCCGGTTTGCCGTCGTGATCGAACTCCGGCGAGCCGTATTCCTGATGATGCCGGTAGTTGAATTGCGATACAAAATAGCTGTCCGGATCGCCGGCAAACTCGCGGTTCACCGGGGCGGTGAAGGTCAGCTCAAAGCCATCGGGCCGCGCATGGACGTGCTGGATCTCGAACGGCACTTTGCCGGTGAACGTGACGCGTTCCAGCGATTGCTCGAACGGTCCGGCCGACGGCCACGCCTGGTTTTCCACGCCGCCGACATACAGCCGGCCTTGCGGATCGAACACCACGCGGTTCGCGCCCGAGCCGAAGTTCTTCAAAAACGGAAACACCGCGCCCTGCCAGCGACCATTCACTTTCTCCAGCGCCACGCGCAAGATGGTGGCGTTCTGAAAGTCAGCGACGACCAGTTGTCCACCGAACGGCCCGAAGCCGGAATCGGGAATGGTCGCAAATCCCGCTGGCGACGGCGCGAGCTTGCGCGGGAACCAGACGGCAGGCGGATCGAAGTCGGGCGCGGGTTGGTCCCACTCGGCGCGCGTTGCCGGTCGAGCCGCCGGGTAACCGTAGGTGTGTCCGAAGCGGAGGTGATTCAACTTCGACGCGCCGATCCAGTTGCCTTGGTTGTCGGTGACGAAGATGTCCCGGTCGGGGCCGAAGAAACCGAGGCCGTTGGGTGCGCGCAGTCCGCCGGCCATGGGTTCAATCATCGAGCCATCGGCAGCGACGTGCACGAGCCAGCTCGCGTAGATCACATCCCAGCGGGCGCGCTGGCCGCAGAAGGCGAGGAGGTAGCTGCCGTCGTCGGCCACAGCCGGGCCGAAGGTGAACGCGTGGTAGTTGCCGGTGAAGTGCCAGTCGTCGTTCAGACACTCATAACGGTCGGCCACACCGTCGTTGTCCGTGTCGCGCAACCGGGTGAGTTCCGGTTTTTGCGCGACGACAATGTCTCCGTCCACCACGACCAGCCCCAGCGGTTCATTGAGACCGCGCGCAAACCGTCGATAGCGAACACCACCGGTGGGGCCTTGCGCGTGTTCAACGATCCATACTTCACCCGGCCAGGTGCAGACGGCGAGATCGCCATTGGGCAGCCAGGCCATGCCGGTGACTTTCAACGCCACTTCCGGCGGGAGGGGAAAGGATTCGATGGCGTAATGCTCGTCACCGCCTGGTGGGTTGGCGGAACCCGCCGCTGCACTCAGGGAGGTGTTCACGATGAGCGGCGCGATCGCGCAGAAGGGATCGGGATTTGAAGTGTCCACGAGGCTGGCGCGCAGGCGTTGCAGCAGCGCCGTGGAATCGGCCGGCAGTTCGGCCAGCGCGACGACGGCGAAGGCGAGTTGCAGGGGTTGGGCGCGGGGCGGGAAGTGTTGCGTGATCCGCACGAAGCGACCGGATTCCCGGACCTCCACACGTTCGTTGTCGCCGCCGCGGGCGCGTTCGACTTCGTAAACCAGTTCGAGCGCGTTGGTGGTCGCGAGCAAGGCATCGAGTGAGGCGCCTTCGATTTCGCGAGCGATCAGCAGCCAGTCATTGGTGCGCTGGATCGCGACGGCTCCAGCATCAAGTTGGCGGATGTCACCGACCGCGACGAACTCCGCGACGGGCGTCCACCAGAGCGCGGCTTCACCCGGCGCAACGGTCAGCACGCGGGTCAGGCCGCGTTCGAAGCCGCCGAGCGATCGTATCAATTCCTGCACGGGCGTTTCGGTTTCGTTCGCGCGAACATTGTATTCCACATGCAGGAAGCCGTTGACTTCCGACCACCCGACAAACTGGCCGGCTCCCGCCCGACCGGTCGCGGGCGGGTTCGTTGGCGGTTTGGCCGACCACGTTTGAACCGGCCGGGTAGTGTGGAAAATCGTTCCCCGGGGTTCGCTGAAGAACGGCGTCTTGCTGCCTGTGTGCGGGGTTCCCTGCACGTTCAAGCCGGGACCGAGCCAGGCCGTGTGAAGGCGCAACAGTTCGGTGTCGAACGCCGCGTGCAACCGGCTGCCCAGCGTGAGATGCAGCGAGCGCGGTGCTTCCTCCATCGGAGCGTAACGAACCTGGGCAGTGAGCGAGCACGCTACCATCAAGGAACCAAGGCCGGGCAGAATTCGCCGGGAAAGACGGCCAAACCATTCGCTTAAGCCTGAAGGATGAAGCGGGAACACACGGGAACCTTGCCCGCCGGCGATCAGACGGGCAACGCCTGAATGACGCCCAGGATGTCGAGGAGCACCTTGGTCGGTGCCTGCGCGGAATCAATCTGATGAACCAGTCGCGGTCCGTAATAATCGAGCACCGGCCGGGTCTCCTGCTCGTACGTGGCGAGCCGCGAGCGGATGATCTCCAGGTTGGCGTCGTCCAGCCGGTTCTCGCGAAGCGCGCGACGTTGCAGGCGGTTGACCATCTGCTCAAGGTCGGAGCAGGTAAGGTAGAAGACGGCGCGCACCGCGAGCACGGACTTCAGCATCTCGGCCTGGCGCACGTTGCGCGGGATGCCGTCCAGAATCAGCGTGTCGGTCTGAGGATTGAAGCGGCCGGTGGCCACGCTGGCGTCGATCTCGCGCCGCCACAGTTCGATGGTCGGTTCATCCGGCACCAGTTTGCCCTGACTGGAGTAGGCGATGAATGTCCGGCCGAGTTCGCTCTCGATCTTCAGATTCCGGAAGGCATCCCCGCAGGCGAAATGGAAGAAGTTCGGAATCGTGCCCAGGATTTTGCCCTGCGTGCCCTTGCCGGCACCGGGTGCTCCGAAAAGGAGAAACGTGCGATACATGCGGAAAATGGCAGGATGACCGCCGCTCAGGCCAGATCCTTGTGCTTCATCTGGATCTCGTAAATTTCGAGATAGGGAATCTTCACATCCTCCGAGGCATGGCCCTTGGCGACGCGAATCTGCAATTCCGCCTGATCCAGCTTGGAAATGTAATTTGTGAGATGATTGCCCCGCGACGTTTTGAACAGCAGCACGAAGTCCTGCACTTCACCCGGCGGCACAATCTTGGTGAACTGGGCCAGCTTGCTCTCAAAGAAGCGGCGGTTGAAGGTCACCACGCCGCGCGAATACGTCACGGTGTCCGGCAGCAGCGCCGGCTTGACTTCATCCGGCACCGGCATTTCCTCAAAGGATTCGCCGGGCGGAAGAACGGTGGGCTCGGCGGCGGCATTCAGGGGTGCGTCCTCGCCGTCCTCGGAAAGTTCTTCTTCCACGACCGGTGCTGCGGTCGCGGCGGGTTTCCCGCCCATCACGCCCACCAGTTTCTCCCGGGGAATCGCCAGCAAGGTGGCCGGGCCAATCCACGGCAGCACGGCGGCAATGCCACAAACGACCTGGGGGGAATATGCCCGGTAGAGGGCGATCTCGTAGGCGGAGAAGAGATTGCCAAAGTAGATCAACAGCACGAGCAGCCAGCCGAGGCCCGACGAGAACAACATGCCGATGATGCCGGTGTTGCCGGTCGGGCGGTCGATGCGCTTCACGTCCGCCAGCACCAGGCCGGACAGGCGCTCGCGCTCTTCCTCGGTCAATTGAATGTGCGGCTCGACGAAGCGGGCGGCCTTCGGGTTGTCCCGCAATTCCTTGAGCGTGGCCTGTGACAACTGCGACCACGGCGTCGCCGGGGAATAGCTGCCGTCCGGCAGTTTCATCACCAGCCCGCGGTTGGAGAAACCCACCGGCTCGCCCGCGAGCGTCCGGCCGTCCGAGGTTTGGTAGGTCGCCGCCACCGCGCTGGACGCGAGGAGGAAGCCAAGCAACAGAGTAAGCAACCGCTGTGTCATGGGGGCGGAACCTACCGTTTGTCGCGCCGTGACGGAAGCTTTTTGATCGGCTTACAACCAGGTGGTATGGCCGGAGTGACATTTCCTAACACGCAGGTTCCACTTCGTCCTTTCCCCGCGTTGAAGGTTGCCGCCATGCTCGCGCGCGTGACGGGTGATTCGATTCATTTCATTGGCATTTGCGGGACGGCGATGGCCTCGGTCGCGGCGGCGCTTCAGGCGCGCGGCCTGCGGGTCACGGGCTCCGACCAGAATGTTTATCCACCGATGTCCACGTTTCTGGAAAGCCGGGGCATCGAAGTGATGAGTGGTTACGCGGAGGCCCATCTGGATCATCGACCGGACCTGGTAGTGATTGGCAACGCGATGTCCCGCGGCAACCCGGAAGTCGAGGCAGTGCTCGAGCGCAAGCTGCCTTACACCTCGCTGCCGGAATTGCTCAAGGAACAGTTCATCCGCGGCAAGCGTTCGCTCGTCGTGTGCGGCACGCACGGCAAGACGACCACCACTTCGCTGCTCGCCTGGGTCTTCGAGCACAACGGATTCAACCCGTCGTACCTGATCGGCGGCCTCGCGAACAATTTCGGCCAGGGCGCGCGCTTCACCGACAGCGAGTGGTTTATCATTGAAGGCGACGAGTACGACACGGCCTTCTTCGACAAGCGGAGCAAGTTTGTCCACTACCTCCCCGAGGTCGCGATCATCAACAACGTCGAGTTCGATCACGCGGACATCTTCGAGAATCTGGCGGCGATCCAGACTTCGTTCCGGCGCTTGATCAATCTGATTCCGCGCAACGGCCTGCTGCTGGCGAATGGCGATGACGCGAATCTCGCGCCCCTGCTGAACGTGAAACACTGTCCGGTCCACCGCTTCGGTTTGGACCAGGCCAACGAGCTGCAGGCAACGGGGCTGAGCTTTGCCGCCGAGACCTCGCGGTTTGAGGTTCGCGGCGCGAAGTTCAGCGTGCCGCTGATCGGTGAGTTGAACGTGCGAAATGCTCTGGCGGTGGTCGCTTGTGCGCGCCACTGCGGGTTGAGTGACGCGCAAATCCAGTCCGCCTTCGGCACGTTCCAGGGCATCCGCCGCCGCCAGGAGATACGCGGTGAAGCCAATGGCATCACGGTGATCGACGACTTTGGGCATCATCCGACGGCGATTCGCGAGACGGTCCGGGCGCTGCGCCATCGCTTCGCGGGCCGCCGGTTGTGGGCGGTGTTTGAACCGCGCTCAAACACGACCCGCCGGAAAGTTTTTCAAACCGAACTGGCTGCCGCCCTGGCCGAGGCCGACTGCGTAGTCGTCGCGCAAGTGGCGCGGTTGGAGCAACTGCCGGCGGAGGAACGGCTCGATCCCGCGCGGCTGATGCAGGACATCGCCAGCGCCGGGCGACCGGCGGCTTATCTGGCCGAGGTCGAGGCGATTGTTCATCACGTGCGCGGACAAGCACTGCCCGGCGACGTAGTTTGCGTGTTCAGCAACGGCGGATTTGGCGGCATCCATGCGCGACTATTGGCATGAAGGGTTGCCGGGGTTGTTGCCGTTGCCACCGACCGTCGAGAATTTTTCTGCCACTCAAGCGTCCTACTCTCATGAATCACATTGCCAAACGCATATCCGGCTGGCTCGCCCCCTTGCTGCTCGTACTAGCGCTGCCAGCTTGCGCCGCCGAGGACGCGCCGTCCGCCGACACCGCCTGGAGGGACTTGCAGAAGGCATCCAATCCGCCCGCACCGCCGCGTGAGTGGTCCTTTCAACGGCCGAGCGACGAGGAGTTGAGCAAGTTCAACCGGGAACGGGCCGGCAAGGCGCTGGCGGCGGCCGATCAGGCGAAGGCCTTTCAATCCGGGTTTCCCGACGATAAACGGGCGGGGGAGGCGCGGTTGCTTGAATACAATCTGCTGACCGCCGTGTTGCAGTTGGGTGATGCGTCCGTCACGGATCGCATGAAGGGGTTGCGGCAGCAGTTGGTGGCGGATCCGGCGATCGATCCAGAGGAACGCCTGGGCCTGCTGCTCATGGCTGCACGCGACGCCCTCCAAGGAGCGGGCAGCGGTGATCCGGTGACCGGATTGTTGCAGGCTCGAACCCACTTCGAGCAGGCGTTTGCGATGTTTCCCAAACGCGCCGAGCCGGCGGCCTATCTGTTGCAGCTCTCAGAAATGTTGCTCGCCTACGATCAGGTGGAGCCCGCGCGCGAGGTGGTCGCCAAGCTCTTGAAGGCGGACCTGGACGAAGACATTCGGAAGGAGGCGGAAGGTCAGCTTGCGAAGTTCGAGCGGGTCGGCAAGCCGGTCGAGATCACCTTCACCGCGCTGGACGGACGGGAGATCGACCTCGCGAAGATGAAGGGCCAGGTGGTGTTGATCGATTTTTGGGCGACCTGGTGCGGCCCGTGCATCGCGGGTTTGCCCGAGTTGAAGGAAGTTTATGCCAAATGGCAGCCGAAGGGCTTCGAGATTCTCGGCATCAGCCTCGATGACGACGAGGAAGCGCTGGCCAAGATGGTGAAGGAGAAGGATATGCCGTGGCCGCAGTTCTTCGACCGGGAGAATGCTTCCAACCGTTACGCCGACCAGTATGGCATCACGGGGATTCCCACGCTCTGGCTCATCGACAAAAAGGGCAACCTGCGTTACCTCAACGCCCGCCAGAACATGGAAGCCAAGGTCGCTAAGTTGATGGCCGAATAAGCGATTGGCCGGGCTTCATTTCACCGGTTCATCGGCGAGCAGTTTCTCCGGCGCGTAAAGCCCGCGATTGCTCTGGTTGTATTCCACCTTTAGCTGCACGGTCAGGTCGTGCAGGGACACGAGCTTGAAATGAACCGGCACCCAGATGGTCTGGCCGGCGTCGGTTTGTTGTTCGAACTCGTAGGCGAGCAGGAGATGCAACGCCGCGCGGGTAACTTTCGTCTCGGTGGCGGGTGAGTAGTAAAAGGTGCGTTGCGTCGAGTTGGCGGTGCGGGCGTTGTAAGTCTTCAATTCCAGGTAGCAGGGGGGATCGCTCTCGATGGCGACATCCGGATATCCCGCCGCCTGCCCGCGGCCCGTGGCGGTACGCGGACGTTGCGCCGTGAGGCCGGCGGCGTTGAGCGCCTGGAAAACATGGGCCTCGATGGCGTTGCCCACTTCGTTTGCGCGGGCACTGACGATCTTCGCTTCGCGGGCGGATTGGGCGGCGGCAGCGGCGGCGGTTTTCAGCTTGGCCAACAACGCGGTGTGAGCGGAGTTGGCGGAGTCAAAGGGGATGACCTCCTGACCCGTGGTACGGCGAATGACCTCCGCGAACGGATACTCCCCCTCGGCCCCCGCGCCGGGGGGCGTGCGCACCGGTTCCGCTGTCATTGAAGGAAGGAGGAATGCCAGCGAGAAGGCGGCCTGAATGAGACGTGGGTTCATGGTTTGCGAAACAGAACGATGCGGTTGGTGTTGGTACCGCGCGAATTGTTGTCCACGCCCCAGCAATTGGCGGTCTTGGTGAACTCCTGGTCATTGATGAGGATCAATTCTGGTTCGAGGCCGGCGGCGAGGCCGCACGGCACGACAGTTTCCTCCAGCTTGATCTTGCCGCCGCGAACTTCCCCCACCTCGAAGGCGATGTGGCCGCCGGGTCGCAGCACCCGGTGCAGTTCGCCGAAGACTTCCGTCATCGCCGCCGCCCAGTCCTCCAGCTTGCGGGGCACGGTCAAGCGAACGGCCTTGGCGTCGAGATCGATAAACCAGCAGCGCAACCAGTTGTCCGTGGCATAATCCACGATGTCCAGGAAGGGCGGCGACGTGACGATGAGGGCGACGGAGGCGGAAGGCAACCCCGGCGTCTGGCTCGCCGGCCCGGTGACGAGCTTTGACTGGGGCGCAACCTTCGCCAGGGCGGCGGCCACTTCCGGCGTCACGTCGCCGAGCAGGAGTCGTGATTTCTTGAGGATGACCTTGAGGACATCGCGCGCCGGCGGGGTTTGTTTCAAGCGTTCGTTGATCTTGCGCTGCGACTTCACCGAGACCGCCTGATTGGGCGGCATCGTCCGGCCGGAGAAGAAGCCCGGTGAGTGACCGGTCAGGCGGTTGAGGCAAACCATTTCGAGCCACAGATCCAGCGCGTCGAGCTGCTTCGCGCGGCGACGGGCCTGAAAGTATTTTTTCAACGAGGACAGTTTGCGCAGCGTTTCTGGATGGTAAAACACCAGCAGGTCCTCCGGTTCATCCGCAGGATCATCAAGGGGGATCGTCTTCAGGCGTTCCTCAACTTCCTTTACTTTCGGCGGTCGCAACCGGGCCCCGCCAAAGACCTGGCTCAGGGGATTGATGTCGCAGCCGAACGGCACCCGACCGAGCAGGGCGGCCTCCACGATGGTGGTGCCGCGGCCCATGAACGGATCATAGACGATGTCGCCCGGCTGGGTAAGGCGCTCGATGAAAAATCGGGGCAACTGCGGTTTGAAGCAGGCGCGATAGGAGATTTCGTGGAGCGAACTGGCCTGGCGTTGCCGGGCCGTCCAGAACTCGTTGACGAAGGCCGGAACCCTGACCGTCCTGTCGTCCGGCAGCGGGCAGTGGATCTCTAGTTGGCGGGTGGTTGTCCCAAATTTCTGGAATGCCGCCAGTTCGTCGGCGAGTGAGCCCGTGCGCCCTGCGGGCACGCCTTGGCTGGTAACCGGAGCATCAAAACTGAATTCGAGGTTGCGCAAAGCCGACATGGTGGGCGGAGACTGCCGGTTTCTTGTGCGGCCGGCAATCTGCGGTTTGGAGCACGTTGGACATCGTCAATTGGAGGACTGGCTCCCTCGGAACCCATTCAATGCAAAGGAGAAAAACGACTCAAGTCCTTGGATCAAGTGCCGATGTCTCCCTAGCTAGTTCTCACTTATGCCAGCCGCCGACCATCGTAGTGTTTTGTTCGTTGACGACGAGCCGGACATTCTGTTGTCCATCGAGGACAGCCTGGAGCCCTACCGCGAGACGTGGCAGATGCACTTCGCCGGGGGCGGCGCTGAAGCGCTCAAGATTCTCGATCAACAGCGCATCAACCTGCTGGTGACCGACCTGCAGATGCCCGGCATGGACGGCGCGAACCTGCTGGCCGAATCGCGGCGTCGGCACCCGGAAACCGCGCGCGTGGTCATGAGCGGCTTTTACGACAAGGAAACGGCACTGCGACTGGTTTGCGCGACGCACCAGTACCTGCCCAAGCCCTGTGATCCGGACCGGCTGAGCAACGCTATCAACCGCATTTTCCGGCTGCGCGAACTGCTCAGTTCGGAGACGTTGCAGCGGCTGGTTGCGCGGATCAAATCACTGCCCAGTCCGCCGATGGTTTACACCCAGTTGATGGCCGAACTGGAGCGGGACGAGCCGGAGCTCGAAAAAATCGGCCAGGTCATTTCGCATGACCCGAGCATGAGCGCGAAGATTCTCCAACTGGTGAACTCCGCCTACTTCGGGCTGCCGCGCGAAATTTCCCATCCGTCCGAGGCCACGATGTTTCTCGGCGTGGACCTGATCCGGGGGTTGGTCCTGATGGCGCACGTGTTCACCCAGTTCGATAATTCCAAGATGGCCGCGTTTTCCATCGACCGCTTGATGGAGCACTGTTGGCTGACCGGGGTGGTGGCCAGGGGGATCGCCGGCGCCGAGGAGCTCGATACCCGCAGTTGCGATCATGCCTTTCTGGCCGGTCTTTTGCACGACATCGGCAAGCTGATCCTCATGGCCAATTTGCCCCAGCTTTATCAGGACGTTTTGAAGAAGGTTGAAACCGCCCGCGTACCGCTAGCTGAAGTGGAGGCGGACATTCTCGGCTGCAACCACGCCGAGTTGGGGGCGTATCTCCTGGGGCTATGGGGCCTGCCCGATCCGGTGGTGGAAGCCGTGGCCTTCCACTATCAGCCGAAGGCGTGCGAAGCCGGGAGTTGCTCCATTCCGGCCATCATTTTTGCGGCGAGCGAGTTGGAGAAAATCAAGGATTCCCTGGCCGGCATCAAGGCGTTGCCAGCGGCCGCGCAGCAGGAACTGGAAGCCGCCGGGGTCTCGGCAAGGCTCGAACGCTGGTGCGAACTCTCCCGGCGGTTGATGAAAAGGGAGTAACCGGCAGCGCGCGAAATGCGGCGGCGTCCAGCCGCTGATTGCGGCGTGGCAGGGTGGATAAAGACTTGAAGGGCTAAAGTACTGATACAGCCGCGGCAGAGGAGCCGGTCCAGCTGGTCAGCTCTTCAACCAGCTTATGAGTTTCAACGAAATTGCTTCCTGCGCTCTTCAGCCTCCCTGTCCAGGTTCCCGGCCGCGGCGCCGGATGTGGACAATCAGCGCGGAGATCACGATGAACGCGACCACGCCGATCGCGATCCAGCGGATCTGCACGCCGAACATCAACTGGGTGCGGCTCCAGATGTTCCACGCCGCGCCGATGGTGGCATAAGTCAGCGCCACCAGCATGAGGGAGTTCCAGACGATGCGTTTCCCACCCTTCGGCAGGTCTTCACCCATCAGCTTCTTCGAGTTCATCATGCCGAAGAACGTCCAGAACGCGATCGGCAGCAGCATGAAGCCGAACACGCTGGTGGGCACCGCCAGCCAGAACTGGCTCTTACCGGTCCAAATAAACGGACCGAGGATGCCGACCCCGGAAATCAAACACGCGAAACGCCGTGGGTTGCCGGTCGGCGGAATGCCGAGCATTTCGCACACGGTGAAGCCGCTGATCAGCATCAGAATAATGATGGTCGAGAGCGCCATGCCCAGCACGCCGATGCCAAACACGATGTGCGACCAGGTGCGGCCGGTGAGGCGCGAGAGGGAGTCGGCCAGATTGAAGGCGTCGCGCTTGACGAGCATCGCGGCCACCCGGCGGTCGGATTCGGGCAGGGCGGCGCGGGCTGCTGCCTTTTCCTCCGGGCTCAGGGCGGCGTAGGCAGGGCCCCGTTCATGGGCCAGCCGGGCATCGAGCAGGCCGTTGAAGCCGCCGACCAGATTGCCGGCCGGCTGGATCAGTTCGCCCTGTTCCGTTCGCTCGCCGAGAAAGCCCGTGGCCGGCTGCGCGTGAAACTGGCTGGCGGCGGCGATGACCACGCAACTCGTCGCCAGCAGGTAGGGAATCAGGAGCCCGGTCGAGAGATCGAAGGTCGCCAGTCCGCGAAACTCCTTGCCCCAGCCGCGCGCGAGCATGGAGTAGGGGAGCAGGAAGGTCATGTTGATGCCGACGGCGGTGGCGGCGGCCGTGATCATGACATCGCGCTGATCGGCGACGATCAGCTTTGACCAATAATCCTGAAACGGTCCGGTTGCCGCTAGGACCCCGTCAAAGCTGGGCGCGGGGTGGTTGAAATAGCCGAGGTTGGGAATGAACCCGGAAAGCACCACGCCCCAGTTGAGGCCGCCTTGAAACGTCATGACCGCCACGACGCCGAAGAAACTGATCACCACCACGGCGACCATCCCTTTGAGCAGCGCCTCGAAGATTTTGATGCCGCGCCCGCCCGAGTCATAAAACCAGATGATCACGGTGGCGATCACCAGCAGGGCGATGGAGACAATCAACTTGCCGGCGGTGTCGGAAATGCCCGCCTCGGCTCCCAGCAAGCCGGGCAAAAGGTTTTGCCGCACCGCCGCGACGCCCAGGCTGAACTGCGGCAGGCACCAGACGATGTTGGCCATCAACGTGGCGATGGCCCACGACCACGCAAGCACCGGGTTGATGTGATCTTTTATGGCTTGGAAAGGACGCTTGCCGGTCGAAAGGGTCACGTAGGCGATGGCGCTCAGCATGATCACGCCCATCCCCATCGCCAGGAGTTGCACCCAGAGCAACTGGTAGCCCGCGAGCACGCCGAGGTAGAGCGCGCCCGTGAGCGAGCCGCCGCCGAGCGTGATGGC
>CAYXDZ010000025.1:0-4931 GCA_964463815.1 uncultured Verrucomicrobiota bacterium
ATCCCCAAGGCCGGGCGACGGCCGCCGCCATTTGGCAGGAACAGCTTTACCAGCCGCTCGGACAGCTCGCGGGCGATTTCCGCCAGATTCAACCGATGCCCGCTGCCGGTGGGAAACTCCATCGTGAAGTTGTCACCATAAAAATGGTGATACCGCTCCAGCGCCTCGATCAGCAGGTAGTTCATCGGCACCCAGACGGGGCCGCGCCAGTTCGAGTTGCCGCCGAACATCGGCGAGTCCGATTCGCCGGGCACATATTTCACCACGGATTCCTGGCCGTCCTGCTTGAAGACGTAGGGCCGGTCTTCGTGAATCTTCGACAGCGAGCGGATGCCGTAGGGCGAAAGAAACTCGTTCTCATCGAGCATGTATTTCAGCACGCGCAACAGCCGATCCCGCGAGGGGATGGCCAGCAGCCGGCGGCCGGAGCGCTGCTCCATGTAGGAGGTCGTGCGAGCGAGGTCCGGCCGGTTCTTGAGAAACCACTCGGCGCGGCGCGTGAAGTTGGGCAGCCGTTGCATGTCCTCCGCTTCGACGGTCTCCACGGCGATCAACGGGATCAACCCGACGAGCGAGCGGACCTTGAGCGGGATGACTTTGCCGTCGCAGTGCAGATGGTCGTAATAAAAGCCATCCTCCTCATCCCACAGCCCCTTGCCGTCGAGATGATTCATCGCATCGACGATCGCGATGAAATGCTCGAAGAACTTCGAGGCCATGTCGGCGTACGGCGAGTCCTTCGTTGCGAGCTTGAGCGCGATCGCCAGCATGGTCGTGCAGTAGAAGCCCATCCAAGCCGTGCCGTCGGCCTGCTCCAGATGACCGCCGCCCGGCAACGGCTTCGAGCGGTCGAACACGCCGATGTTGTCCAGCCCGAGGAATCCGCCGGCAAACAGGTGCTTGCCGTGCGCGTCCTTGCGGTTGACCCACCAGGTGAAATTGAGCAGCAGCTTTTGAAACACGCGCTCAAGAAAATTGCGATCGCGCTGGCCCTTGCTGCCCGTGATTTTATAGACGCGCCACGCGGCCCACGCGTGGACGGGCGGATTCACATCGCTGAAGGAATACTCGTAGGCGGGAATCTGCCCGTTCGGGTGCATGAACCACTCGCGGAGGAAGAGCAGCAGTTGCGACTTCGCAAAGTACGGATCGACGCGCGCGAGGGCGACCATGTGAAACGCCGTGTCCCAGGACGCGTACCACGGATACTCCCACTTGTCCGGCATCGAAATCACGTCGCGGTTGAAGAGGTGCGGCCAGTCGAAGTTCCGCACCCAACGTCGTTCCGGCGGCGGCGGCGGCTGGTTCGGATCGCCATCCAGCCAGCGTTTCACGTCGTAGTGGTAAAACTGTTTCGACCACAACAATCCCGCGTACGCCTGCCGCATCACGCTCCGTTCCTCGTCGGTCATGCCGGCGGGCGCACGAGCGGCAAAGTAATCGTCCGCCTCAAGGACGCGTTCCGAAAAGATCTGGTTGAACTCATCACCAAACGCCCGCTCCGGCACTTGATCCTCGGCGACCAACCGCAGCTCGATGGTGGTGGCCGCACCGGGCTCCAGGCGCAGGTGATACCACGCCGCCGCCTTCGTGCCTTCGTGCTGCGGATTCACCGCGTCCACGCGGCCGTTCACCACGCGTTCGTGGAAGGCATCCTTTACATGGGGGTGCGCCGGCTCCCGACTGTAAAGCCGCCGTTCGTTCGTCTCGTTGTCCGTGAACAAAAAATGCGGCGGGCGATCATCCGGGCCGTGCCCGGCATAGAGCTGCAGGTTGCCGAGCGTCGGGTGTTCCGTGTGGATGACGTTTTCGACGCCCAAATGAAGCCTTGGCTTGGGCGTATCATCCTCCTGCTGGCCGCCCCAGCTCCAGGTGTTGCGAAACCACAGCGTCGGCAGGAGATCGAGTTCCGCCGGGTCGGGTCCGCGGTTGATCACCTTGATGCGGATCAACACGTCGTCCGGCGATTTCTTGGCGTACTCGGCGAACACGTCGAAGTAGCGTTCCTCCGCGAACAACCCGGTGTCCGCGAGTTCATACTCCGGTTCCTCGCGCGAGCGGGCGCGGCTTTCGGCCACCAGTTGCACATAGGGGAATTCCGCCTGCGGATACTTGTAGAGCGCACGCAAATAGGAGTGCGTCGGCGTCGAGTCGAGGTAGAAGTATTCCTCCTTCACGTCCTCGCCATGGTTGCCTTCGGGACCGGTAAGACCGAACAAGCGCTCCTTCAAAATCGGGTCTTTGCCGTTCCATAACGCGAGCGCAAAACACAACCGGCATTGGCGGTCGGTGATGCCGAGCAGCCCATCCTCGCCCCAGCGATATGCACGACTTCGCGCCAGATCGTGCGGCAGGTAATTCCAGGCATCGCCGTTGGGCGAGTAATCCTCGCGCACCGTGCCCCACTGGCGCTCGCTGAGATACGGCCCCCAGCGCTTCCAGTTTTTGGTCCGCTTGGAATCCTCCACCAACCGGCGCAACTCCGCCGGGATCTTGAAGCGCGGCGCGGCGTCCGGGCCCTGATGGAAGAACGTCGTACCGTCGGGGTCGAACAGATGCTTGAGATGACTGTATTCGCTGTCAGACATGGTGCTTGGTGCGGGAACCGAAACGGCGGACGCCCCGGCGGCCCGTGCGGCGACGGTTAACCAAAGGCGCCCGGTGAGGAAAGCGGAAAACCCGACCGAACTGGAGAACTCCGGCCGGGCGGGCGGGGGTGGATGGTTTGATGGGTTTCGATCTGCCCGCAGCGGTCACCTGGCAGGCCTTTGGTTCGGGACCGGCCCATCGGCGGGGAGGCGGGAACCTTTATCCACCAAGCCCGTTCTGGGAACAAGCGCGACTCTCTCCCGCCGCGTGGTCGGAACGCACCGAACTTTTCAACGACGACCTGGGACTGCCGAAGAGCATCCACCTGGTCACCGCCGAAAGCGAGTCCATGTACGAGTATCCAGTGCTTAGCTCAACAAACGTGTTGGGCTGGAGCGTGCCCACGGGATTCAAGGGAGTGACTTACCGCCAACGCCCGGGCAGGAGGCCGGCGATGCACCTCTTGTTTGCAGCGCGCATCACCAACAACCCGGCCATCGCCGACCTCGCCGAACAGTTGCTGGCGCGATCCATTGCGCTCTCTCCCACGTTTGATTCCTTTGCCTTGGGCATTCTCAAACAACAGGCTCCCGAAAGAGCACAGCGGTTTCTGGAGGAATACTGGGAATGGCCCGGCGGCGGAGGCAACGGACTGCTGGCTGAGTTGCTGGACTTGAATCCCCAGCATGAGCCGGCTTTGCGAATCCTGGAGGAAACACTCACCCGGAACCTCACCGAGCCCGGCTGGCTGGTCGGTGCCAGCGGCGACCAATTCCTGCCGCTGCGCCATGTCCTGCCCGAGGCGACCAACATCGTGGCGTTACTCGAGAAGTTGTCAGTTCAAGCGTCAGAGCAAAGAAGATCTGGCAAGGGAGACGCACGATGGGAGTCGGATTTAAGAAACGCGCTCCGGCACATTGAGTTGAACGGCAAGCTCCAGTCGCTGCGCGAACGCGACGCGGCGGGTGGGAATTGAGCGGCCCACCCGGCAGTCCTTCCTTGTTCACGCTCACCAGAGTGTTACCCTTTCCCGCACCGGCTGACGTGCCGCCGGCCGTTGAAACGATTCATTTTATGGACTTGCCACTACCACCTTTTGTCACGGGTTCAATCGTGGGGCTCCTCATCGGGCTCGGAGTCGCGGGTTATTTCTGGTTCGCCGGCTGGCTGCGACGGCGGGCGCTGGTCAGAGAGGTCGCCAGTCTCAAGGAGCATTTGCACCGGCAGATGGAGATCAACGCCAAGGGCACCGACGCGCAGAAGAAGGAACTCGAGGCCCTGCGCGAGAAGACCGAAAACCTCCGCATCACCAACGCCACGCTGAAGCAGAAGCCGGGACACGCCGAGATCGAGCTGCTCGCGACGTACGAGCGGGCGTTGCGCGCGATGCACAGCCGCGCACCGGGCTTCGGCGCGGCCTGGGAACAGGCGCTCAAGGAAGCGGAAGCGGAACTCGCGGCGGTGGACACGGGCCTGATGCCGCTTATCCGCAAGGCGCTCAAGCCGGTGCTGGGTCGCATGGGCGGCAGTGCGCCGGCGCAACCACAGCTCGAAGCGCCGGAGCCGGCGAAGCAGTTGATGGCAGGCGAGCCGAAGCCGGACAAGGGCGGCGGGTCCGCGTGATCGGCGCTGCGCAAGAGTTGCGAGTTAGGCCTCACGCGAAGGGCGCGACGGGCGCAAAGGTGGGTGATGTGGGTGGTAGGGAGGAGGACGATTTCCGCGAGGTTGTGGACTGCTGCCGCGACGAATGACCAACCGCCCGGGTGAATTTCAGAACCCGGTGGCAGCGGACGTCAGTCCGCTCAGAATTGCCGGATAATCGAGCGGACTCACGTCCGCTGCTACGCTCTTGAAGGCGGCTCTTCTGACAGCTGAAAGCGCTACCGGGGTTGATCCACAAACTGGAAGCAGCGCACCTTCACATCGTTGGCCTGCACGGCCACGGCGCCCCCATGCTCGCCGGGCGGGCGGAGCGACTGAAGGAACCAAACGGCGGCGGCCCGTTCGTCGCCGTTGATCCGCAGCAGGCGCGCGGATTCGCCGGGGCGGCAGTTGAACTCCACCTGGTTGAGCCCTTCGCTGATGCCGACGCCGGTGGCCTTGAGCCACGCTTCCTTGCGGGTCCACAGATTGCAGAACGCTTCCGGCTGAAGGTCCGGCGGCAACGACGCCAGCTCATCCGCCTCGGCGCGGGAGAAGAAGCGTCCGGCAATGCCCGCGCGATCCACCTGGCGGTCGATGCTTTCGATATCGACGCCCACCTCCCCTGCCCGCGTCACCGCCAGCAGGCCGTGATCGTTCGTGTGGCTGAGGTTGAAGTGCAGCGGGTGGCCTGGCAGCGA
>CAYXDZ010000025.1:5031-11466 GCA_964463815.1 uncultured Verrucomicrobiota bacterium
TCAGCCCTTCTCGATGCAAGCGTAGGCGTTGTGGCTGTGGATGCTCTCCTGGTTCTCCGCCTCGACGCGATACCAGGTGACCTGCGGATGCTCGTTCAGCTTGAGCGCGACGTTGCGCACGAGATCCTCGACAAAGACCGGATTTTCGTACGCGCGTTCGGTCACGGCCTTTTCATCCGGGCGCTTGAGCAATGAGTAAAGTTCGCTGCTGGCGGACTGCTCGACCAGGGCGATGACTTCCTCGATCCAGACGGTTTCGCGCGACCGAAGCTGCACGGTGACGTGGCCGCGCTGGTTGTGCGCGCCGTACTTGCTGATCGCCTTCGAGCACGGGCAGAGCGTTGTCACGCCGACGATCACCGACATCACGAAGTCGATCTCCTGGCCGATGGCGTTGGCCACGAAGCGCGCGGTGTAATCCATCACGCTCGGGATGCCCGTCACCGGGGCCTGTTTGGTGATGAAGTAGGGAAACTCCATTTCAAGGTGCGCGTTGTCGGCCTTCAGGCGGGCCTGCATCTCGCGCAGGATGGTCGGCATGATGTCCACGTGGATGACGTTGCCGTGGGCGTTGAGCACCTCGATGAAGCGGCTCATGTGGGTGCCCTTGAATTCCTTGGGCAGATCGACATACATGCCGATGGTGGCGATGGTGTTCTGCAGATTGTCGTGATCGCGGTCGCGCACCTGGATGGGGAACCGCACGCCGCGCACGCCCACCTTGTCGATGCGCAACTGGCGGTGATCCCGCTCGCTCTGCTTATCGTTCAAGCCCGTGACGGACGCCGCCGGCCGGCGGGGGAAAATTGCTTTGCTCATGAGTGAATCGGCAAGTGCGCCGAACCCGAGGGTATCAGCAGTCCCGTGAAATGCAAAAAGCTATCTGGGAGCGCAGTCGAGAACACGGGCCGTTCCAGTCAGGGTCAGGTAGGGACCGTCGCTCCGCGCGGTCCGCCGGGCGAGTTTGTGGGTGATGGTGACACCAGAAAGAAGTGACCCCCTGGCCGTGCGGTCGAGCCGTAACTGGAAAGGCGACATTCCTGTCGCCCGGTGCGCGACTGGGCGACAGGAATGTCGCCCTTCCAATTCGAGGGTCTTCCCTCGCGTCGGGCCGCGAACGTCGCTGCGCTCGTTACGCGGCGGAAGTTACGGCGGCGCGGCAGCGCGGCCCTACCATCTACGGTAGGGCGGCCTGCCGGTCCGCCGTGATTCGCCGTCGAGCGCCAGCGAGACGAACGGGCGTCCGGCGGTGCGCCCGGAGAGACGCGCCATGCCGCCCTCAGTCCAGCCGGTAAAGTGGTTGTTCGCGAATTCAACCGCTGGTAGTTTCCCGACATCATGAGCCGGAAGAAGAAAGCCGCCAAGATCGTGCTGATCTGCTTGGGCGTCCTGTTGCCGGTGCTCGTCGGACAGAAGCTCTACTTCCGCGCGCAGGCCAGCCGGTTGATCGCGGAGATTCGCGCGGCGGGCGAACCCACCAATCTCGCCGAACTCGACGCCTGGTACGTCGCCCCGCCCGACGACCAGAACGCGGCGCTGATCCTCACCAACGTGGTCGCGCAACTCGCATCATCGCTGGCCTTAGAGAATCTTTCCGAAGCGGAAAAGAAGCTGCCGTACATCGGCATCGGCCACGTTCCAGTGTTGGGCGAGCGCCTGTCGGCGGAAACCCTGAACACGCTGGAGGCGGTAGTGGCACGGCATCGCGAGGTGCTGGCGCAATTGGAAGAGGCGTTGACGCGACCCGTGACGCGCTTCCCCGGGCCGATCCGGGATGCGGAGGATCTGTTCATCTGGACGAGGCCAGCGACCTCACTGAAGTGGCCGTTGAGTTTGCTACACGCAAGAGCGAGGGTCGAAGCTGAGCACGGCGACACCGCCGCCGCCATGGAAACCATTACGCAAGCCTACCTGCTTGCAAACACCCTCAACGACACGCCTGTAATGATATGCAAGCTCATGCAACGGGCTAGGTATGGTTACACCGGCAAGTCCTTGGAATCGGTGCTCTCCCTGTCATCGGTATCCCCGAACGATTTGCAGCGGCTGCAGGAATTGTTAAACAAACTCGCCGCGGACTGGGACATGTCACGGGCACTGGCAGGAGACCGGGCGTATATGCTGCATCTCTACCGCGATGAACCGAGTGAGTTTGTCCGGCTCACGGCCGAGCTCACACATGAAGAGTATGACCAGATTGCCTGGGTGGCTAAGCCCCTTGTTCTGTGGCCGCTCCGCGGCCTGGGCTTATCTGACCGGGATCTGATCTTCTATCTGAAGATGATGAAGCGCGCACAACAAGCCGCGGCAGGCACACCGGCCGAACAGTGGCAATTCCTTCAGGAGTTCACCAACTGGCTGGAGAACGACGACGGCAACTTCGGATTCCCTCTCAGCAATAACCATCTGCCTCTACTTGGTGGTTGGTTTTTGAAAAGCATCCAGCGCGTGCTCGACCTGCACGCCGCCCGCTACGCGCTGGCGGTGGAACGCTTCCGCCACAAAAACGAAGGCCGCCTGCCGGACCGCCTCGAAGACCTCGTGCCCGAATTCCTCGACGAGATCATCACCGATCCTCGGAACGACGAACCCTTGCGGCTTCAGATGGGGGGCGACGGTTACAGCATCTACACAGGGCCCGAAGTCTTGTTCACGGTGAAAATGCCGCCGGCCGAACCGTGACGGTAGCGCGATCCGCTAGTCCCGCCCACGCGGAACAGGCTTCACGCCTGTCCCCATGAGGGTCAGTCAGCGAGGCGTTCCGGTAGTCCCGCTGCTCGTATCTTGGCCTGCGCTTTGGCGATGTCGTAATCCACCCGCCGCAATTCGACAGTGCGTGCCTCCAGATCGTAGATGGCGTAAGTTGCCTTGGCCACGCCGTCACGGGACTGACCCACGCTGCCGGGGTTGATGAAATACTTGCGGCCGGCATCCACCTTGAACTTCGAGTAGGTGCCGCCGCGCACCACGGTGTCGCGAGTGAAAGCCACGGGAACATGCGTGTGACCGAAGAAGCATACGTCCGGGTTCTGATAGGTGAAACTGGCGTCGGCGGCGAGCTTGTCAAAGACGTAGCCCCACCGCTGCGGCCCATCAAGGGTGGCGTGGACAATCGCGAAACCATTTATGATTCGGACGTATTTCAGTTCCCGCAGCCATGTGAGGTCATCCTCGGTCAGTTGGCTGCGGGTCCATTCAATCATCTTTGCCATGTTCGGGTTGAAAACACCCAGCGGCACGTCTGCTCCGACATATTCGTCATGATTGCCTTTCACCGCCGGGATGTTCAGCGCGCGGATGATATCGACGCATTCCTTGGGATCAGCGCCATAGCCCACAATGTCGCCGAGGCAAGCCATGTGGGTGCAACCCTGCGCCTTTTGGTCGCGCAACACGGCGTCCAACGCCTCCAGGTTCGCATGAAGGTCGGCGAGGATCGCGTATTTCATAACTTTTCCAGTAGAAAGTGGGGCATTCCCAAACTCACCCCGGCTTCACTCGTTCTTCGTTTCTTCGTTCAACAAGCGGGACATGAGTTCCTTGCCAATCCGAAAGCCGGCAATTGTTGCCAACTCCTCCAGAACCGCCGGCAGAGAGTCCAGCAATCCAGCCTGCCGCGCCGCGATCAAGACGCCCAGCAACCCGATGACCCTGATTCCCTCGCGGCGCGCCACCCGGCGTCCCTTGCGTTCGTCCATGAGCAGCAGATCTCCCCGCTGTTCCAGCATCAGTGCAAGCGCCTCCGACTCGCCCGCGTCCAGTTTGGCGGCAAAACGTTTCACCAACTCCTGATCGGTCACGGAAACCACTTCAATGAAGTCGGGCAGGACCGGATGAGCGCGCCGCAGCTCGATTGCGACCGCGTCGGGAATCCTCACCTGCTCATAGAGACGGGCCAGCAACTCGATCCGTCCGACCTGGATCAGCGCCGTGATGGCCGACGTGTCGCTGACGACGATCACCGGGGAGGGATTTCTCTGAGGGTGGCCAAGTCCTCTTCAAGCTCCGTCACTCCATAGTGAATGGAAATCCCGCGGCGGCCCAGCTCGTGGAGGAATTGCGTCTGGTTCAACTCTGCGATGGCCGCTGCCTGCCCTAAAGTAGCTTCCTCGGTGGCGTACAGGTCGATCGCCGTCGCCAATCGAATCCGGTCGGGTGAGACCTTTAGTCCTTCCAATTCCACGTCACGCAACTCGATCGTCATGGCGGGACGTTAACATGGTCCGGCTGCCAGCTCAACGAGTGTTTCGGCAGCAGAGTCCGCAATATGTCGGGAGGTTCGCCAGCCTCAAATCGTCTTCGAGAACCGCGCTTCCTTGCGTTCGCCGGCGTAGGCGTCGAAGCGCATGGCGATGTTGCGGATCAACAACCGGCCGAGATCGGTGACCACGAGGCCGGTGTCGCTGCGCTTGAGCAGGCCGTCGGCTTCCATGTCGTCCAGCGACGCGATGTCGGTCTCGAAGTGTTCGTGGAAATCGAGGCCGAGAAGATTGGACATCTGCACATAGTTGAGTTCGAGATCGCACATGAGCCGCATGATGGTCGTGCGGCGCAGCTTGTCCTCGGCGGTCATCACGTAACCGCGGTGGTACGGCCAGTCGCCTGCTTTGACGGACTTCTGGTACTCGGGGAGTTCCTTGAGATTCTGCCAGTAAACGCCGTCCGCCTGCGAGATGGACGACATGCCAAACGCATAGATGTCCGCCTGACCGCGCGTGCTGTAGCCCTGGAAGTTCCGCTGCAGCGTCTTGTTCTTCTGCGCGACGGCGAGTTCGTCGGTCTCCTTCGCGAAGTGGTCCATGCCGATGTACACGTAGCCACTCGACGTCAGCTTCTCGATGGTGAGCTTGAGCAACTCCAGCTTGGTCTCCGGCGACGGTAGAATCTTCTGTTGAAGGATCTTTTGCGCCGGCTTGATCCACGGCACGTGCGCGTAGCTGAAGATGGCGAAGCGATCCGGCGACAGCGTGAGCACCTCGTCGATGGTCTTGTCGAACGACTCGACCGTTTGAAACGGCAGGCCGTAGATGAGATCGATGTTGAGCGATTGAAACTCCAGTTCCCGCAACCACTCGACGGCCTGCTGCGTCAGCTCGAACGGCTGGATGCGGTGGATGGCTTCCTGGACCTTGGGATTGTTGTCCTGCACGCCCATGGACGCGCGGTTGAAACCCGCCTCGCGCAATGCCTCGATATGGAAGCGCGTGAGCCGCCGGGGGTCCATTTCGGTGCCGGCCTCGACATCGTCGGCGAGGCGGAAACGTTTTTTGATCATCTGACCGAGGCGCAGGAGTTCCTCGGGCTGCAGGAAGGTCGGGGTGCCGCCGCCCAGGTGCATCTGGACCACCGGCCGGTCGCGATGCAGCCGCTTCTGCATCGTGTCGAGTTCCAGTTCGATCAGATCGAGGTAGGGCAGGCTCTGCTTGTGGTCGGTGGTGATGACCGTCGTGCAACCGCAAAACCAGCAGAGTGTCTCGCAGAAGGGCAGGTGGAAATAGAGCGAGAGATCGCGTGGTTTGACATTGTTCGCCGCGATGGCGTCGGCGACGTCGTCGCGTTTCGTTTCCTCGGTGAAATGCGTGGCCGGCGGGTACGACGTGTACCGCGGCCCAGGGACGTTGTATTTCTGGATCAGGTCCAGATCGACTTTCAGTGTTTCGCTCATTTGCAGTTCAAATGGTAGGGCGAGGCTCCGGTGGAGCCCACTTCAAAATCACGGAGAAATGAAAGACTTTCTATCGCCCCTTCGGGGCGTTGATCAGGGCGCGGCGGGAGACTTGCCCTACCGAGGGCGAGACTCCGGTGGAGCCCACTGCAAAATCACGGAGAGATGAAAGACTTTCTATCGCCCCTTCAGGGCGTTGATCAGGGTGCGGCAGGAGCCTTGCCCTACCGAGCCCCATATTCGTGTTGATTATGACCACCGAAGTTCATGGAGCATCCCTTGATACGGCCAGTCGTCCGCGCTCTTCACCAAACCATGTCGCACCGGGTTGTTCCGCACATACCACCACTTCTCGGTGTAGTTCTCACCATCGCGCAGGCGGTGGTGATACTCGTCAGTTTGCCACCGCCAATCCGCGTGGTTGTGCGACTTGGAGAAGTGGCTTTTCCAATACCTCGCCCAGTTGTCAAACGGGAAATCAAGGACGCGAGGCGCTACGAGACAATGCAAGTGGTCGGGCATCAAGACATAGTTGCCCACCAACCATGTGTCCGCAGCCAACCAAACTTTGCGCAACAACGCATGCGCCTCGTCACAGGCAAGCCAGCGCATTCGATCCTTTGCGCAGACGGTCAGAAGAACGAAAGTGGGTCGGCCAACCTCGATGTGAACGGCGGCTGCCGGGTTTTGGCGACCGGGCTCGATCAGTGATGAGTTGGGGTGTCGTTTCACGCTTTGGGGGTCGCCCCTTCAGGGCTTTGATCAGGGCG
>CAYXDZ010000025.1:11566-18056 GCA_964463815.1 uncultured Verrucomicrobiota bacterium
GTGAGACATGAAGCTTGGCGGGAGCCCTGCCCTACCGTGTTCACGCGTAATTCTGCACCGTTTCAACCACCGCCGACATGCACTCGATTTTTGAACTCGGGCGCACGCCGTGGCCGAGGTTGAAGATGTGGCCGTTCAAGCCGCGCAGCTCGTCCAGAATACGGCGCGTTTCGGCGGCGGCAACCCCGGGATTCGTCTCCAGCACGGCGGGATCAAGATTGCCTTGCACCCCGATGTCCGGCTGCTCCGGCCCATACGCGTCGCGCAGATAGTTCAGGTTCTTGCGCACGTGGGCGAGGTTCACGGTCCAATCGACGCCCAGCACATTCGCGCCCGTGCCGACCAACGTTTTCCAATCCGTTGTTCCGCGCGAGAACACGATCACCGGCACCTGGCCGCCCAGGTCCGCGATGATCTGTTTGATCCACTTCGCCGAGGCGTCGTTGAAGGCATTGTCGGCCAGCGTGCCGCCCAGCGTGTCGAAAATCTGCACCGCATCCACGCCGCACTCGATCTGCATTTTTAGATACGCGGTGACGGCGGCGGCGAGCTGCTCGCAGACGCGGTCGAACAATGCGCGGTCGGTGTAGAAAAGTTCCTTCGCCTGGGTGAACTCCCGGGAGCTGCCGCCTTCGAGCATGAAACAGGCGAGCGTCCAGGGCGCGCCGGCGAACCCGAGCAGACCCGTCGAATCGCCCAGTTCGCGGCGGATCAGTTTGAGGGCGTCGGCCACGTAGCGCAGTCGGTCTGTCACCCCTTCGACCGAAAGCCTGTCCACGTCCGCGGCCGACTGAATCTTCACTTCCATCTCGATGCCGCCTTCCTCGCGGAAACGATACGGCTGCCCGAGCGCCTCGTTGATCACGAGGATGTCGGAGAACAGAATGGCGGCGTCGAAACCGAAGCGGCGGATCGGCTGCAGCGTGACCTCGCAGGCGAGTTCGGGATTTTGGACCAACTGGAGGAACGTGTATTTCTCCTTGAGCGCGCGGTATTCGGGCAGCGCGCGGCCGGCCTGGCGCATCATCCAGACGGGCGGACGATCAAGCGGTTGGCAGTGAAGCGCGGCCCGAAGGCGGTCGCGGGAGGAAATGGCGGGTTGGGTGTCGGTCATGTAACGCGGGGCAGAGTGAAGCAGTTGGCGGGAGGATTGACCAGACGGGAGAGTCAAAAACTCGGACACCCACCGGACCCGTCATTTTCGCATTGGCAGGCCGCCACACCGTCGCCAGATTTTGGCGCATGGCAAAGCATTACTGGCTGGTGAAACAGGAACCCGAAGCCTACTCGTGGAGTGATTTCATGAAGGACGGCGGCACGCAGTGGACGGGCATCCGGAATTTTCAAGCGCGCAACCACCTGCGAGCGATGAAAACGGGCGACGTCGTTTTCTTTTACCACAGCGTCAGCGAGAAACAGGTGGTGGGCGTGGCCAAAGTCTCCAAGGAGCATTTTCCCGATCCGACCGCGACGGAAGGTGACTGGTCCGCGGTCGAGCTGAAGCCCGTCAAGCCGCTCAAAATCCCCGTGACCTTGGAGCAGATCAAGGCGGACCAGGCGCTCGCCGACCTGCCGCTGATCAAGCAGTCCCGGTTATCCACCATGATGCTGACCGGTGACCAGGCGAAGCGACTCCTCAAGCTGGGCCAGACGAAACTCTAGTTCCCCCGACCCTTGGACCGTGCCTCGCCGCCGCCAACCACTCCAAACGGTTTCATGCTTGAGCCGGCGATTCGGTTCGCAGTTAATCACGGCGTCTCAATTTGACCAAACTCATGAAAGAACTTCTTTATCCGACCATCTTGATGGGGCTCGCCCTGTCCGCCACAGCCCATGACGACGCGCTGACGGGAAAACCGCATGATGGCGCGGCCGTCACCCACGCCGTACGCACCGGCTCCGGAATCGAAATGTACGAGTCCGTGCCGAACTGGTGTCAGCTTCCGCCCGGCCAGACCGAGATTGGCAACACGCACGGGGCCATCGTGGTGGACCGGGCGGGCAACATTTACATCAACAGTGATACCAAGCGGTCCATCATGGTCTATACGCCGGACGGTCAATTCGTACGTTCGTTTGGCGAGGACTTTGTCGCGATTCATGGCATGGCGCTGCACCAGGAAGGCGGTGAGGAGTTCATTTACGCGGCTCATCTGGGGGGGGCACAGGCGGTGAAGTTCAAATTGGATGGAACCGTGCTGTGGACGATCGGCTGGCCGCAGGAATCCGGCCTTTACAAGGACAAGAACGAATACAAGCCCACCGCGATCGCGGTCGCACCGAATGGCGACGTGTTCGTCTCGGACGGCTACGGCAAATCGCTGATTCACCAGTACTCGGCGGACCGGAAATACATCCGCTCGTTTGGGGGCAAGGGCACCGAGCCCGGCAAATTCCAGACCAGCCACGGCATGGCGCTCGACACCCGAGGCCCGCAGCCGCTGCTGCTGATCTGTGATCGTGAGAACCGCCGCCTCCAACACTTCGATCTCGACGGAAACTTTGTGGCGGTCACCACCACGGGCCTGCGCCGGCCGTGCAGTATTTCAATTCGCGGCGACAAGGTGGCGGTTGCTGAACTGGAAGGCCGGGTCACCATCCTCGACAAGAACAATCACCCCATCGCGTTCCTGGGTGACAACCCGGTGAAAGCCCAGTGGGCGAACAATCCGGTGCCGCCGACGGACTGGCGTGACGGCATTTTTACCGCACCGCACGGGGTTTGCTACGACGCGGCGGGCAATCTCTACGTCATGGACTGGAACAAGTCCGGGCGCATCAGCCGCTTGAACCGGGTTTATCCGGAATAGTTGGGAGCCGGCCGGGGCACACCCACCAGGCGGTTCCTCAGGGCCGGCGCTCGGCATCGGTGCCGCCGCGACCCCCACGCCCGCGCAACCACGCCTCCATCTCGGACATCCGCTTCATCAAGCGGGGCAACTGCTGAATCGCCAGCAAGACCCGCTTCGCCTGGCGGTCGGGCTGGGCCGGCGAGCCAAACCATTTCTCGTCGTTGGGAATGTCGTGCATGACGCCGGATTGCGCGGCGATCATCACGCGGTCGCCGATCTTCAAGTGACCGGCAATGCCGACCTGGCCGCCGATTTGGGCGTAGTTGCCCAGCTTGGTGCTGCCGGCGACGCCGACCTGCGCGACGATGACGCAATGCTCGCCGAGTTGCACGTTGTGCCCGATCTGCACGAGGTTATCCACCTTGGTGCCCTTGCCGATGATCGTCGGCCCCAGCGTGCCGCGGTCCACGGTGACATTCGCCCCCAATTCCACGTCGTCGTGAATGATCACGTTGCCCACCTGCGGCACTTTGCGGTGCTCCCCGCGATCGAAAACATAGCCGAAACCATCCGAGCCCACCACCGCGCCGGCGTGGAGACGTACGCGGTTCCCAATCTGGCAGCGATGATAAACCGTCACTCCGGGAAAGAACACGCACTCACTCCCGACTTGACTCTCCGGACCGATGGTCACGCGCGGATGGAGCACGGTGCGCGCGCCCACCGTCACCTGCTCGCCGATCACGCAGTGCGGCCCGACATGGGCGGACGGATCGACACTGGCCGACGGAGCGATCACCGCCGTCGGATGAATGCCGGGCTCGACGGCCGGATCGGGAAAGAAGATCGGCAGCGCCTGCGCGAAGGCAATCCGTGAACTGGCCACGCGGATGAGGGTCTTGGTCGCGGAAGTGAACGCTTGATCCACCAGGATCGCACTGGCCTCGGACTGCTCCGCCTTGGCGAAGAACGAGGCGTTCTCAGCAAAGGTAAGTTCGCCGGGTTTGGCGGTCGTGGCCGGGGCAAACCCCGTCAGAACCAGGTCCTTGTCGCCGATGACCTCGCCATTCAAATGGCGCGCAATGATTTCCGCGGTCAGTTCCATAGTAGTCTGCCAGCCAAGCTGGATTGCTGTCTCCGGCGCAAAAGCGCCGGCACGCGCCACCCGACCCCGGACCGGTCAGATGCCGCGTTCGTTGACGATCTGGTTGTGGACTCCGAGCACCGCGACGCGCGGTTGCCAGTTCCGGGCTGCCGCCGCTTCCACCATCATGTAGCTCATGATGGTCAGGCGGTCACCAATCTTGCCGAGGTGCGCCACCGCGCCGTTCAATTCAATCGCGCCCGAGCCGCGCGGACCCGGGATGGCGTAGGTTTCGAAACGTTCGCCATTGGCCTGGTTGCCGCACAGGATGCGTTCATAAGGCAGCAGTCCCACGCGGTCCATGAGATCCTGGTCAATCGTGAGGCTGCCTTCGTAGTCCACGCTGGCGGCGGTGACCTGGGCGCGATGAAGTTTCGATTTGAGCAAATGCACGTGCATGGAGACGCAAAAACGCGTGACGAATCGGGCGCTCGCGGGTTCGGCAATGCCGGATCAATCACACGTTGGGTGGAATATAGGGGCGATGCCCCGCAATTCAATCTTCGTTTTGCCGGCCACCGGTTGCGCAGCATCGGCCGCGCCCGTGTCCTCAACATTGACCCGACCCGAACCCGTCGCCTATAAACGGGCGTCACCGGACAGTTTTACAACTCCAACTCTCGCATATTCTATGAGCAGAAAGATTCGTTACGGAATGGTAGGCGGCGGACGCGGCGCTTTCATCGGCGGCGTTCATCGCATCGCGGCGGCCCTCGACCAGCAGATCGAACTGGTCTGCGGCGCTTTCTCGTCCGATCCGAAACGCTCCAAGGCCAGCGGCAAGGATCTGTTCCTGCCCGCCGGCCGCTGCTACGGGAGCTACCAGGAAATGATCGAGCGCGAAGCCGCCCTGCCCGAGGGCGAACGAATGGACTTCATTTCCATCGTCACCCCGAATCACATGCACTTTCCGCCCGCCAAGCTGGCGCTGGAGCACGGCTTCCACGTGCTCAGCGACAAGCCGGCGACCTTCAATCTGGCCGAGGCCCGGGCGCTGAAGAAGATCATCGCGCAATCCAAGTTGCTCTACGGGCTCACCCACAACTACACCGGCTATCCGCTGGTGAAGCAGGCGCGGGACATGATCCGCGAAGGCAAGCTGGGCAAGATTCGCAAGGTGGTCGTCGAGTATCCGCAGGGCTGGCTGGCCACGCGGTTGGAGGAATCCGGCCAGAAGCAGGCCGCCTGGCGCACCGATCCCAAGCGCTCCGGCGCGGCCGGTTCCATCGGTGACATCGGCACGCACGCCGAGAACCTCGCCGAGTACATCACCGGCTTGAAGATCCAGGAACTCGCCGCCGACATCACCGCCTTCGTCAAGGGCCGCAAGCTGGATGACGACGGCAACGTGCTGCTGCGTTTCCAGGGTGGCGCGAAGGGCATCCTCCATTGCTCACAGATTTCGGTGGGCGAGGAGAACAACCTTAATATCCGGGTCTATGGCGAACTCGGCGGCCTGGAGTGGCACCAGCGGGAACCAAACACGATGTTGCTGAAATGGCTCGACCAGCCGATGCAGGTGTACCGCACCGGCCTGGGTTACCTCGGGGCCAATGCCGCCGCCGCCACGCGCACGCCGCCCGCGCATCCCGAGGGCTACCTCGAAGCGTTCGCGAACATCTACAAGAACTTCGCCAACCACATCCGCGCCCGGATGGAACGTCGCAAACTGGACAAGCACGATCCGGCGCTCGACTACCCGAAGATCGACGACGGGATTCGCGGCATGGCCTTCATCGAAGCCGTCGTGAAGTCCTCGAAGAGCAACGCGAAGTGGACGAAGCTGGATGCCTGAGCCTGGCATATTCAACCAGCTCAATGAAGCGGGCCGGAGTGATTCCGGCCCGCTTCATTTTTGTCACGCGAAGTTTTCGTATCCGGGCTTTTCTTGGAGGTCGTCTTTGCAGATGATCCGCCCGTTGCCCATGAAAATTCTGCCCTTGTTCTGCCTGGCGGTCGCGTGCCTTGCTCTGACCACTGTCGAAGCGGCGACCTCCGCCACACCAGCCACCGCGCGTGGCATCGTATTTGATGACCGCAACCGCAACGGGGTGCGTGATCGCGGCGAGGACGGCATTGACGGCGTGCTCGTCTCGAATCAACGGGAGGTCGTGAAAACCGACCGGCGCGGTCGGTGGGAACTGCCAGCCGACGACGACACGATCTTTTTCGTGATCAAACCCGAGGGCTGGATGACGCCGCTGAACCACCACAACCTGCCGCAGTTCCATTACATTCACAAACCCGGTGGCTCCCCTTTGCTGCAATTCGCCGGCGTGGCCCCGACCGGTCCCCTGCCCGACTCCATTGACTTTCCCCTGCACCGCCAGCGCGAGCCGGACAAGTTCAAGGCGGTGTTCTTCGGCGACCCGCAACCGCGCGACCAGCAGGAACTCGATTTCATCGCGCGCGACGTGGTGGAGGAATTGATCGGCACGGACGCGAAGTTCGGCGTTACGCTGGGCGACATCCTGTTCGATGATCTCTCGCTGTTTGAGGCGAACAACGCGCTCATCGGCCTCATCGGCATTCCGTGGTACAACGTCATCGGCAA
>CAYXDZ010000026.1:0-17966 GCA_964463815.1 uncultured Verrucomicrobiota bacterium
GGAAACCGTTGTCGTTGCCGGACCAGATCTGCACGAAGCGTACGCCGCGCTCGATCAACCGCCGCGCGACCAGGCATTTGCGCCCGAAATAATCCATCTCCTCGCGCGCGTTGATTTCCTTCGGCCAGTCCTTCGTCGTGCGGTCGATGCCGTACAGGTCGAGCAGGTAATCGGGCTCTCGCGAGATGTCGAGCGCCTCGGGCGCGGCGAGCTGCATCCGCGCGGCGAGTTCGTGGCTGCGGATGCGCGCGTCGAGCCGGGCGTCGTCCTCGCGCTGGCGCAGGTGATCGCGGTTCAGGCTGGCGAGTAGTTGCTGGGTGGCCGCCTCGCTGCGGGCGTTGATGAAATCACCGCGGGAGTTGGGCATCAGGTCGGCGATGGGATTTTCGCGCCCGGGAAAAATCATCGTGCCGGCGTGCTGTTGCGGGAGGAACGCGGAGTCCCAGTTCTTCGGTCCGTTCGACGCGAAGCCGCGATGATCCGGCAGCACCACAAACGCCGGGAGGTTTTCGTTCAAGCTGCCGAGACCGTAGCTCACCCAACTGCCCATCCCGGGAAAGCCGGGCAGTTGAAAACCCGTCGCCTGGAGATACGTGGCCTGCGAATGCACGCCCGTCTTGCCGACGACATTGTGGACAAACGCGAGGTCATCGACGACCGGTCCGAGCGCGGACACGACTTCGCTCAACTGTTTGCCGGACTGGCCGTAGGGTTTGAATTCCCAGAGCGGCCTCAGCCACGGGCCGAGACCGTCTTGAAAAGCCTCGACGTGTTCGCCGAAGTCGCTCGGCTGGCCGTGGCGCTTGATCAACTCCGGCTTGAAGTCAAAAAGATCAAGGTGACTCGCCGCGCCCGCCATGAAGAGCTGGATCACCCGCTTGGCGCGTGGGGGGAAGTGCGGAACATGGAGCGCGGAATGCGGAGCTGCCGATGCCAGCAACGAATCGCGCCCCAGCAAACTGGCCAGCGCGATGCCGCCTAGCCCGCCGCCGGACTGCCAGAGAAACTCGCGACGACTGAGCGCGGAAAGCGGCGTATTCATCCGATGAAATGGGGAGGTGCTGTTCACAATCAATCAGTATTGGATCCTCAACTACCAAGCTGACCCGACCAAAGTGAGTTGCGAATCAGCCAGAGGGAGATTGCAGCAATCATCGCCACAAGGTGCCAAAAAATTAATTGGCGGATCGCGCGAGTAACCATAGCTCGTCTTACCGCTCTGATCAGGAGCCAGCTCACGATGGGATAATAGAATGCCGCAACAGCCAGGTCCGGGAGGTCAGCTGCTCCGAGTGAGTCGGGAGGCCGCATTACCTGACGGGAAAACATCACGACTAAAGATTGCGGGCAAAGCAACCACACAAATGGAAGCTGGAAAAGCAGACCAAACACGCAGACTGGAACCAAAATGAGAAGGGCAATTTCTTGAAGCAACCTTTCCCTGAAGCCGATCACTTGCACTCCCGTCAGTTTTGATTTGTCAGTGGCCTCGATCATTTAGTTCGTAGTCAGTCCACAAAGGTGAACTCGTTCAGGTTGAACAACGCGCGGCACAGGTTCTCCAGACCGTGTTCTTCGGCGAAGCGGATCAATTGCTGCGCCTCAACTTCCGTCGGTGGCCGGCTGAGCGCCAAGTAGAACGCGCGCGCTGTCTGCTCACTGATCGGGCCGGTTTCAGATTCCAAGCGGGTGGCGAAATGTTTCGCCAGCGAGATCACCAGCGCGTTGTTGAGCAGGGCCAGCGATTGCAGGGCGGTGACGCTTTCGTTGCGGGTCGCCACCTGGATCGAGGGATCCGCGCAATCGAGCGCGGCCATGAACGGCTGCGGCTGCGAGCGCACGAGAAACCGGTAGATCGTCCGGCGCTGCGCCTGCGGAGCATCGGGATCGTGCTGGTCGTAAAGGTAGTGCGGCGAGTGTTCGGGCTTGTCGATGACGAAGTCCTGGAAGCTCGGCCCGCCCATTTTGGGATCGAGCCGGCCGGACACGAACATTATCGCGTCGCGCACGGCCTCAGCCTCGAGCTTGCGCCGGTTCATGCGCCAGAGCAGGTGGTTGTCAGAATCAATTGCGACGGCTCGCTGTGCGGACCTTATGATCGGTGATTCAGCTGTCAGCTCTGCACCATTCGTTTGGCGGGCGTAGTCCAACTGATCACTGTCAACTGGTTGACTGACTACTGAAACCTGCCGGTAGGTCGCACTCGACACCAGCAACCGATGAAGCTGCTTGAGCGACTGCCCGCCGTCGCGGAACTCGCACGCCAGCCAGTCGAGCAGTTCGGGATGGCTTGGCTTCGCGCCCATGTGACCGAAGTCGTTCGGGGTCTCGACGAGGCCGCGACCGAAGTGCTGTTGCCAGACGCGGTTCACGACCGAGCGCCAGGTCAGCGGATTGCGCACATCGGAAAGCCACTTCGCCAGCGCGGCACGGCGCTCGCCCTCGGCGTGACCCAGCGGCAGCTCGAAGCGCGACGGCAGATCCGGCACGACGCCCAGCGTTCCGGGGCCAACTTCCTCGGCGGGAGTCAGCACGCTACCACGCTTCAGCAAATGGATCGGTCGTGGCTGGCCGCCGTTCGCACCCGTGCCGGTGAACGTGCCGGAGCCGGTGTGAACCGCCGCCACGTAGGCACGCTGAACGGGCGGCAATTTGGCCAACTCTCCGTTCACTTGTTTCAGTTCTTCATCCAGCTCGGTGAGCCGCCCGCGTTCGTCGTCGAGCATGCACCGCGCCAGCAGTTCCTCGCGGGCGGTCTTTAGATTGGCAAGTTCACTTGTATTCGCGCCCGCCAAGCCCGGATACCAGCCATCGGTCAGGTTGGACTTCTGCCAGCGCGCGGGTGCCTCAATCGAATCTAGCGCAGTAACAGTTGCCCCGGCGGCGACGTTGGTGCCGGCCTTGTCGATCACGCTCAGTTCGGCGAGCGCGAAGATGAAGTCGTTCTGCCGGGGCGCGAGCTTCGTGGCGGTCACGCGGATGAAGCGGGCGACGACATCGACGGCTTCGAACGCCTGTGGTTCGAGGCCAGGATTTGGGACATCGACGCCCGTGTGATCGGCGATCATCCGCACTTCCTGCGTGAACTCGTTGTCCACCGCCGCCTCGACCTTGTAGCGCACAGGAAAACCGAAACCTTCGCCGATGCCAGCGAAGTCATCCTTCGCCGGATGCAGGATGATCTGCGTCAGCTTCACCGAGCGGCCGAGATCAATTTGAACCCACTTCACCGCGTTCTGGCGCGCTTCAATCACGCTGTGGTAACCAAACGCCTCGCTCTGCTTCGTCGCCTTTTCCGCCTTCGAGATTAAGTCATTCAAGGCAATCAATCCTTCGCCGGCGCGCGCCCGAATTCGCTCGTTGAGGTCCTTCTGCTCGGCCACCAGCGGTTCGCGCTGTTGATTGAGTACCCGCCGCGTCTTCGCAACCTCCGGGTCCAGATCATACTCCTTGTCCGTGCGATCCACCGCGGCGAACACCGCCTGGAGCGCGTAGTAGTCCGCCTGCGAAATCGGATCAAACTTGTGGTTGTGGCATTGCGCGCACTGGACGGTCAGGCTGTTGAAGCTTTGCATCGTGTTCGCCACCATGTCATCGCGGTCGAGATGCCGTGCGATTTTGCCGTCGATCTTCGATTCCGGCACTTCAGCGTGGCCGATGAAATCCCACGGCCCGGCGGCGATGAACCCCAGCGCCTCAATCCCGTCGCGCGTGAACGGATACAACACATCGCCGGCGACCTGTTCCTCGATGAAGCGCGCCCAGGGCTTGTCCTCGTTGAACGAACGGATGACGTAATCACGATACGGCCAGGCGTTGGGCCGGGGCTTGTCCTTGTCATAGCCGTGCGTTTCGCCGAAGTGGACGACATCGAGCCAGTGGCGCGCCCAGCGTTCGCCGTAGTGCGGTGAGGCAAGCAGCCGATCCACGAGGGCTTCGTAAGCGTGCGGGTTGGGATCATTCACGAAGGACTCGATCTCGGCCGGCGTGGGCGGCAATCCGATCAGGTCGAAGTAAAGCCGGCGGATCAAGGTACGGCGGTCGGCGGACGGGGAAGGCTTGAGTCCCTGCTCCCCCAGGCGGGCGCGGATGAAGTGATCGATGGGATGCCCACCCGTCGCGTGGGCCGGCACCGCCGGACGTTCGAGCGGCTGGATGGACCACAATGTTTCCGCCGGGCCAGCCGCCGGTGCGGTGGCCGTCATCAGCAGCCAGGCGATGACCGTCAACCGCGCGAGTTGGCGAACGTGCGAACAGGTTGAGTCTCTTGCCATGAGCGGGTACATCGCGGAATCAGTGAGTGATGCCGAGAGGTTAGCAAGTCCGTGATTCGCCGGCCACTCGTAAGTCTGGGAAGACTTGATGATTGGCCCCGGGTTCCGGCGGATTCGCCACGTTGTTTCCGGCCCGGTCCGTCCCCGCCAATCGAAGCGATTGTCATTGAGAGGGCTGGGAGAATTCGGTTGCCAAAAAACGGGGGACGGCTTCCCATCACGGGCGATGAAAAGGAAATCTCACGCGGGTTTGGGCCCCGGCTTCACCTTGATCGAGTTGCTGGTCGTGATCGCCATCATCGCCGTGCTCGCAGGGTTGCTGCTGCCCACGCTGGGCCGCGCCAAGGCCCGGAGCAAGGACATCGCCTGCATCAACAATCTCAAGCAATGGGCGACCGCCACCATGATGTACGTGAACGACAACGATGACCGGTTGCCGGCGGAGGGCAGCCCGACCGGGGACGAGACGCGGGAAGGGCGGGCGTGGTACGTCGATCTGCCGCGCCAGATCGCGCAACTGGCCTATCATGAGCTCGAGTTCCGTACGAATCACACGCGGTCCGTCGAGAAGTCACTTTGGATCTGTCCGGCCAACCTCAGCAAGGGGTCCTCCTCGGGCAAGAGTTTCTGGCATTACTCGGTCAACGCCAATGTGGACGGCACCGGCAGCGCCGACCTGGAGGTGATTCGTATCAGCCGCATCAAGGAGCCGTTGAAAACCGTGTGGATGATGGACGCGAAAAAGAATCTTCCCTTGATCGAGCCGGTGCGGACCGACCGGAATCTGCTCTTCACCGACCTGCACGCGAAGAAGGGGCAGAACTTCGCCTTCCTCGACGGTCGCGCCGCGTTCGCCCCGGCCAGCGAATTCCTGCACAGCTTCTCGGGGTTGGTGAACACCAACAATCCCAACATGATCTGGCGTCCGCTCGGCCCCGAGTTTTACAAGTGAGCTTCGCCCGCCTCCTGTTTCAGAATTTTCCCGCTTTTCCCGTCCGACCAATTGCCCTCTGCTCTCGGGCGTGCCGAAATGGCTGAAGCTCATCCTCGCCCTGCTGCTGCTGCCCAGTTGTCTGGGGGCCGTCCGCACGCTCTGGCGATTGCTGCATGTTTCGGTGGGGGCGGAGAGTTTCTGGGTGGTCTTTGTCGCGGGCGCGGCGGTGTGGTTGGTGATCTTCCTCATGCTGCCAAAGCCGATGTGGCTCTATGTCGTCGGCCATGAACTCACGCACGCGGTGTGGACGTGGGCCTTCGGCGGCCGGGTCAAGAAGTTCAAGGTGGGTTCCAGCGGCGGCCATGTCGTGGTCACCAAGAACAACTTCCTGATCTCGCTCGCACCTTATTTCTTCCCGCTCTACGCCGCGTTGGTGGTCGCCCTGTTTGTGACGGGTCATCTGATCTGGAATTGGGCCGCCCATCAGGTCTGGTTTCACCTGCTGCTGGGTGCCGCGTACTCGTTTCACGTCACGTTGACGGGCCACATCCTGCGCACCCGACAGTCCGATATCACGCAGCACGGTTATCTCTTTTCGGCCGCCATCATCTTCCTGGGCAACATCCTCGTGTTGCTGCTGGGGTTGCCCCTGTTGACGCGCAGTGCGGGGCTGGCGACAGTCATTGGCTGGTGGTTACAAGACACGGGCGCGGTGTGGCAACGGCTCGCCAGCCTCGTGTTAACTTTGCCCGGTGGCGGAATTCGGTCTTGAAATGAGCCTGCCCTTCCTGCGAAATCGCCCGACTAACGATTTGGGACCATGCTGTTGTGTGACATTCTCCAGAAAGACCTGATCATTCCCGAGCTCGCCGCCGCGGATCGCTGGCAAGCCATCGACGAATTGATCAATCACCTCGTGCAGACCGGCAAAATTCAAGCCGAGCACCGGGAGGCCATCGCGGCCGTGGTCAAGAAACGCGAAAACTCGATGAGCACCGGCATCGGTTTCGGCATTGGTATTCCCCACGCCTCCACCGATTTGATTTACGAAGTGACCGGTGCGTTTGGCCGCTCGAAGGCGGGTGTGAATTTCGACTCGCTCGACAACCAGCCGGTCAATTTGGTGATGCTGTTCCTCGTTCCCCAGGGTCAGTTTCAAAAGCATCTCCACACCCTGGCCAACATCGCCAAGCTGCTTCACAACAAGGATTTTCGACAAACCCTCGAAACCGCCCCCAACGCGGCGGCGATGTACGAGGCGATTTGCGAGCAATCCAAGGCGAAGTGACGCGCCGGAGGCGCGAAGGGCCCAGTTCCAAAGGCCAAACCCCAAGGAATGACCAAATCTCAAGCTCTCTTCTTCCGCCTTGCCCGGAGTGACCGGCGCTAAGTTGGTTTTTGGATTTGGAGATTATTTGCCCTTGTAACTTGGTCCTTGGACTTCACCCCTTCGTTCTGCTCGACTTTGCCCGTCGCGCGCCCTGAAATCCTCGCGTGCTTCATCACGAGCTTGAAACCCAGTTGCAGGCCGCCGTGGCCGCCGTCCTGCCCGACGCCGATCTTGCCACCGTCCTCGTCCGCCCGTGTCCTGACCCGAAGTTCGGCGACTACCAGGCCAGCGCGCTGATGGCAATCGGCAAGGCGCGCAAAGCCAATCCCCGCCAGCTCGCGACGCAGGTGGTTGAGAAACTCGACGTGAGCCAGTGGTGCGAACCGGTCGAGATCGCGGGCCCGGGGTTTCTGAACTTTCGTCTGAAGAATGCCGCGCTCAACGAAGCGATGAACCGTGTCGCCCAGGCGGATCAGATCGTCCCGCCAACAACCGTGCCGCGCACCGTCGTGGTGGACTTCAGTTCACCCAACGTCGCCAAGCCGATGCACGTCGGCCACATCCGCTCGACCGGCATTGGTGATGCCATTCAGCGCGTGCTGCGTCTGCTCGGACACCGCGTCATCACCGACAATCACCTGGGCGACTGGGGCACGCAGTTCGGCAAACTGATCGTCGGCTGGAAAGAAATCCTCGACCGCACGGCGCTTGAAACTGATCCCATCGCGGAACTCGAACGGCTCTACAAAGTCATCAACGCCGAGTGCGACACGAACGAGGATCGTTTGAAGCAGGCACAACAGGAGCTCGTGAAACTCCAGGCTGGCGACGCGGAGAATGTCGCGATCTGGCAGGAGATGGCCCGGCTCTCGCAAGGTCAGTTCGACACGCTCTACGGCCGGCTCGGCGTGACGTTCGACCAGACGCTTGGCGAAAGTTTTTACAATCCGTGGCTCGCGCCGGTTGTCGCCGATCTCCAGGCCAAAGGCATCGCCCGCGAAAGCGAGGGCGCGGTGGCCGTGTTCAGCGACGGCTCGCTGCCGCCGAAGGAAGATCCGTTCCTCGTGAACCGCGACGGCGAGTGGGTGGCCGATCCCGCGCTCATCCGCAAGAGCGACGGCGGCTTCAACTACATGACCACCGACCTCGCGACGATCGACTACCGGCTCAAGACCTGGTCGCCTGACGAGATCGTGTATGTCGTGGATGACCGGCAGGGACCGCACTTCAAGAAGTTGTTCCTCACGTTCGCCCGCTGGCAGCCCGAAGCGGCGAAGCGCGTCAAGCTGCGCCACGTCGGCTTCGGCAAGATTCTCGGCGACGACGGCCGGCCCTTCAAAACGCGCTCCGGCGACACGGTGAAGTTGAGCGATCTGCTCGACGAAGCCGAGGAACGCGCGCTCAAGGTGGTGACGGAAAAGAACCCTTCACTCAGCGAGGCCGAGCGCAAGGAAGTCGCCCGCGTCGTCGGCCTGGGCGCGGTTAAGTACGCCGACCTCGCGCCCAACCGGCAGACCGACTACGTGTTCAACTGGGACAAGATGCTCGCCTTCCAAGGCAACACCGCGCCGTATCTCCAGTACGCTTACACGCGCATCCGCAGCATCTTCCGCAAGGCGACCGAGGACGGCATCGCGGTGTCGTCCGGAGCGCGGATCAACGCCGTTGAACCGGATGAAATCGCGCTCGCGAAGCACCTGCTGAACTTCAGCCTGACACTGGAATACGTCATCGAAGATTACCGGCCGAATTACTTGTGCGCCTACCTTTATGAACTGGCGGGTCATTACTCGCGCATGTACGAGTCGTGTCCGGTGCTGAAGGCCGACGAACCGCAGCGCAGCAGCCGGTTGAAGCTGTGCGAACTGGCGGGCCGCGTGTTGAAGGAAGGTCTCAACGCGCTCGGCATTGAGACGCTGGAGCAGATGTGAGCGTCTGGCAGGCCCAACAACCTGTTCGTCCGTAGCAGCGAACGCGAGTTCGCTCGTCTTTTCTCAAGGAAATTAGAGCCGACTTACGTCGGCTGCCAAATTCTTGAACGGGCTGCCGGCCGACGCGCGCTGAAAGGTGGCCGCAACAGCAGAGGGTCGCCCGGGAACAGTCACGGTCATGCTGGGGGTGGGTTGCCTTTGCGTCCTGGGCGTCCGCGGCGTGAGGTGATTGTGGTTTCAGGAAGACCCCGCGCATCATTCGCCCGGATTCAATACGGAGCATAAGCCTTGGCTTTCGGAGTTTTTCTGTCAGAAGATTTTCCGGATCGAATCGCGGTTCGACCATGAAATATTGCATCCGACTCAACGGTAGATGGCGCGCCATCGCTCCGGGCCACCTCTCGCCGGGCAGGGCAAGGCTCCTGCCGGGCCCCGTTCAACAGCGATTCCTCGATTCATCCGGACTCCCGCCCCGCCGTTCTCTGCTCACGGACCACTGCTTACCGTTTACTGTTTACTGCTTACGTTTCACTGCCCCATGACCCGCCGCGGCCAAATCTTCTTCTTCGTCCCCGCGTTCGCGTTGTTCCTGGTCTTCGTCCTCCTGCCGTCCACGCTCACGTTGCTCGAGTCCGTGTATCCGCAGCGCGAGGGTGGACGCGAATGGGTCGGCGGCCTGTTCTATTCCTACGCGCTCACTGACCCGCAATTCCGCCAGTCGCTCGGCAACAACCTCGTTTACCTGTTCCTCACGTTGATCTTCGAGGTCGGCGTCGGACTCGCCCTCGCCGTCGGGCTCCAGCGCGAAGGCCGCTTGAACAACTTCCTGCGCGTCGCCTTCTTTTCGCCGAACGTCCTCTCGCTCGTGATCGTCGGGCTGGTGTTCGGTTTCCTGTTCAAGGACGGCGTGGGCGTGTGGCCCGGCTGGCTGCGCGAGGGCCGCGCGCTGCTCACCATCTCGGTCGTGAGCGGCTGGGCGTATTGCGGCTTTTACATGATCATCTTCCTCGGCGGGCTCGCCGGCATCCCGAAGGAAGTTCTCGAAGCCGCGCGCATCGACGGCGCGGACTCGTGGCAGACCTTCTGGCGGATCAAGCTGCCGCTGCTGCGCGACGTGCTCTGGGTGGCGCTGCTGATCTGCTTTACCGGCGCGTTCAAGGCCTTCGACCTGTTCTGGGTGATGCTGCCCAACCAGGACCACACCAGCATCGTCTCGACCTTGCTGGTGAAGGAGTTCATCCGTTTCGACAACCCCGGCTACGGCGCGACGCTCGCCGTGCTGCTGACCCTGCTGGTCTTCGCGACCGCCGGCCTCGTCTTCGCGGCGAAGCAGCTTAACTTCGTGAGGAAGCGTTGATGACCGGTGTCCAAGTGAATATGATGAACGAACGAAAACGTCGGCCGTTTTCCTGGTGGGTCATCGCACTGGTGATCCTGTCGCTGCCGCTGATGGTTTTCTCGCTGGTGGTTCTCTTCGAGGGTGACCCGAAAGAGCCGCCGGAGCCGACGGTGGATCACTGGCTGGCTGAGGCGAATCGGGAGGACGGCCTGGTTTGGAAAGCGCGGCGGTTTGCGTATGACAAGCTCCCGGAGGAGGCGAGTAAATTCCTGAGACTGAAGGATCCGGGCGAGCGCCACAGACGCCAGGTCAGTGCAATCAGGCACCTGGGTGAATTCACCAATGAAGCCACCCGCATCGTCCCGGTGCTTACCCAGCTTCTTGCGAACGCACGCAGCGAGGAAGCCGTTGCCGCAAGCTGTATGGCACTGGCAGAATTGGGAACCAATGCGCTGGCGGCGATGCCCCGGTTATTGACGATGATTTCCAACACGCCTCCGTATGGAAATCAAGACGCATGGCACGCAGCAATCAACATCGAGCCAGCCAATCCGGCCTTGGTGCGGCTGGCGACCAACATCCTCGCCAGCGTGACTCAAAAAGCCGCCGCCAATGCCCGAGATCCGTCCTTGCCTGCCATCACGGAGGATGACGAGGGAATGGTCTGGATGCTGGTTTGGACACTGGCGAGCATGGAATTGCCATTTGATGAAGCGGAACATTTGATCTCCGCGATTTTCCACACGCAACATTCCCGGCTCGTGAGAAAGTCGATGCAGGCAATAGGTTTATCCTTTTACAACAAAAACTGGGACTCTTTGAGGCGGACATTCTCGGCAGAGGAACTGGAGCGGTTTCTGATTCTTTGGGAACGGGAGTGCTTACCTCAGGTCAAAGAGGAATCTTTGAATGCCGTTATCGGCGCCGCTGTGTATCGACAGCTGACTTTGCCCATGGCAAATCGATTGTTTGCTGAACTTCTTCAGAAACCTGACGTGACCTTCAGGCAATGGCGTTCCGTCCATACGTTGTTTAGCAGCGTAATTCCACCGGAACCGCGACGGCTCGCGAGCCGGGGCGCGCTGGATTGGGTGTTGGAGAGGCCCGTGGATCATCCAGAGGATTTGGGAGCCTTCATTAGCTTTGATTGCTCTGCCGAAGAACAGAATCTCCCGGCAGTTCGGGAATGGTTTACGGCACGTGTGAAGGCCTCAACCAACCCTCATCAAGTCAACGACTGGAGTCGTCACTGGACAATCTATGGCGACTTTGAGAGCGCTGTGGAGCTTGCTGCGGCGATACTGAGAACCGATCGTTACGACGCGAGAATCGCCCTGACGGAGTTGTTGGCCAATCCGGGTTTTTCACAGGGTGCAGAGGTGCTGGACGAGAGGTTTCGGAGTCGTTATGGAGTTGAAAATCGGAATGCTAGCCACGGCAATGAGCGGATTAATGACCGATTGCGGTCCCTGCCAGATGCTCGGGTGGTTGAGTTGCTCGTCAGACTGCTGGCGGCGGTCAATGAACTTCCCAATGAAACCGAACCCAAGGCCGCAGCTTTGACCCGACTTGAGTCGCTGCTCGCTGAGTTTAAGCAGGAGGTCGCCGATGCACCATGATTGTGAACTGCCTCAGATAATCGCCGGTTATCTCTATCCTGCAAACAACCCTCGGCCAATCTACCCGGCACGCCCATGACTCCCCGCCGCCTCATCACCAACCTGCTCTGGCTCCTCCTCGCCGCTGTGTGGCTGTTCCCGCTCTGGTGGACGATCCTCAGCAGTTTCAAGACGCCGAACGTCGCGATCTTCGAGCGGCGGTTCGCGCTGCCAGCGGGCATCACGTTCGCCAACTAGCAGCAGGCCATCCGTGCGGGCACTTCCGACTGCTCCATTGCCAAAAAGCCGGTCTTCGCTAAACTGCCGCCATGATTCTTGAGAGATTTCCCGAAGTGAAGCGGCTGTCGCCGGCGGAAAAGCTCCAGCTCGTCAGTGAATTGTGGAACAACCTCGAAGCCAACCTCACGGACATGCCGGTTGCTCGCGAGGTGGCCGAGGAACTGGACCGTCGCATGACGCACTTCCGCGAGCATCCCGAGCAATTCAGCACTTGGCCCGCAGTTCGAGAGCGGATCAGCAATCACTGACCTTTCGTTGAATCGTGAGCCCCCTTTCCCCTCACCCTTGCCCTCTCCCCCGAGGAGAGGGGAAATCGCAAGCCAGCACGTCGCAAGGCAGCGGCTCCCGGACGGTCGAAGCGGCGCCGACGGTTCTACCTCTCCCCGAGGGAGAGGGTTGGGGTGAGGGGAAAGGAACCTTTCTACAAACAGCGGGCACCGAATCAGCCATGCACTTCGTCCATACATGACTCTTCGCCGCGTTAGCACCAACTCACTTTGGCTGCTGCTTGCCGTGCTGTGGCTGTTCCCGCTCGGGTGGACGATTTTCAGCAGCTTCAAGACGTCGAACGTCGCGATCTTCGAGCGGCCGTTCGCGCTGCCGGACGGCATCACGTTCGCCAACTACCAGCAGGCGATCCGCGCGGGCAACCTGGACGACTATTTCATCAACTCGATCTGGGTCACCGGCCTGAGCGTGGCGCTCGTGGTGAGTTGCGGCATGTGGGCGGGCCACGCGCTCGCCCGACACGGCTTTCCCGGTCGGCGCTTCTGGCTGGCGCTGTTCTTCGTCGGTATGGTCCTGCCGGTGCAATCGTTCATCATCCCGCTCGGCGACCTGCTCCAGACGCTCGGCGTTCACGACAGCCTCTGGGCGCTGATTCTGCCTTACTCGGCGCAGAGTTTGCCCGTGGCGATCCTGCTTTTCGCCGCTTACTTCCAAGGCTTGCCCGCCGAACTCACCGAGGCCGCGCGCATGGATGGCGTCTCGACCCCGCGCTTTTATTTGCAAATCCTGCTGCCCGCCGCCAAGCCGGCCGTCGCCACGGTCGCGGTGCTGACGGTGCTGAACACCTGGAACGAGTTTCTCATGGCGCTGCTGTTCATCGTCGATCCGGCGATGCGCACGCTGCCGGCGGGGATGATCGCCTTCGAGCAGGCGCACAACACGAATTACCCGGCGCTGCTGGCGGGGCTCTCGCTCATGGCCGTGCCGGCGTTGGTCGCCTACGCGGTCTTCAACCGCCAGGTCATCGCCGGCGTCACGAGCGGCGCGGTGAAGTGAAATCGGAGATGGGAGATGGCGCAGGATTTGGTCTCATGGCGTACGCAAAAAGGGCGACCGATTTTACGCGGTCGCCCTGAGATTGCGAAATTAGGGGCTACTGTTTGCGTGCCGGCCACTCGAAGGTGACTTTGACTTCGTCCCCCGTCTTGATGGCTCCGCCCGCGATGGCCGGGGCGGGTGGATTGATGCCAAAGTCGGACATCTTGGTGTCGAGCACGCCCTTCACCTTCATGTTTTTGTCATCAACCTTTTCCATGGTCACCGGGAACTTCACTTCCTTGGTCACGCCCGCGACGGTGAGGTCACCCGTCGCTTCGAATTTAAGGTCACCCTTCGCCACCAGTTCCCTGAGCTTGTAGGTGATGCGGGGATGTTCGGTGGATTTCAGCGCGGCATGCATGATGTCGTCCATCGCCTTCTTGTCGCTCTTGATGGAGACGACGGAGAGAGAGGTGTCAGCGGAGGCGTCCACCTTGCCGGGCTTGGTGAGGTCGCCCTTCAGTTCCATTGAGCCGGCCACGAGCTTGGATTCCACGGTCCAGTCGTGAACGGTGGAGGTTCCGTCGATCTTGACCGAGCTGCCGGGGCGGGCCTTGTAAACGTCGGCGGTCGCGGGTGCCGCGGCGAGCAGCGCGGCGGCGAACAGGGAGGAGAGGTTGAGTTTCTTCATAAAAATGTTTCTTTCGTAGTGCTTGCTTGGACGCGTGACCGGCTCAGGCCAATTCAAACCACTCGTCCTTGAGTTCGATGCGCGAGCGGCTGTTGACGGCATCGTTTGCCTTGATGACCAGCACGGTGGATTCGAAACCTTCCTGATAGCCGGCGACCTTGACCTTCTTTTCATTCATCTCCTGGAGATACTCGAGCAGCGCTTCGGGGTCGTCTTCGCCGAAGGCTTCATTGAAGTCCCTGACCGCCGACTGATGGTTGAAGGAGTTGGAGAGGAACGCTTCGAGCGAATAAGCCAGGGGTGTGTCCGTGTAGGCCACTTCTTCCTGCGGCTTGTCGATGAGGTTGGCGAGTTTGGTGGCGTTGGCCACGAGCGCGATGCCGACCTCCTTGTAGAACTGGTCCTTGCGGGCATAGACCTCCCAGCCCAGCAGCGGTGCATCGACCTCCTTGAACATCCACGCCTTGTTCTGGCGGACCATCAGGGCCGCCTCGGTGCCGTAGTACATTTCGTAATCGGCGTCGAAAGAGTTCGCGAGCGTCGCGTCGTAGGCCAGGGTGGCGCCGCTCTCGTACTCAAACACTGCCTGCACGGTATCCGGCACGTTCCGGCCGTCCCGCCAGTGAATGATCGATCCGAAGCCGGTGACGGCCTTGGGCCGGGTCTGCAGGAACCAGTCTGCGGCGTCCAGTTGATGAATGCCGATCTCGCCGATCAGGCCGAGCGAGGTGTTCTGGTTGAGCCGCCAGTTCATCTCGCGCTCCTGCTCCGGACTGGCCGAGGTGCGCCGCCAGCTCTGCTTCTTGTGATACTGCGCGCGCATGCTGACTGTGCGGCCCCAGGAACCGGTGCGGATGAAGTCCACCAGGAAGTGCCGTTGCGGGTCGGAACGGTAATTGAGGCCGGTCTGGAAATTGACCTTCGGGGTGTTGCGGGCGGCGAGTGCGATGGCGCGGGCATCCTCAACGGTATGCGCGATCGGCGCTTCGCAATAGACGTGTTTGCCGGCCTTGAGGGCGTCCTCGACGATCTGCCGGTGCAGATGCGTGGGCGTTGCCACAAACACCGCCTCGACCTCCGGGTCGGCCAGCAACTGGCGATAGTCCTCGTATTGTTTGGCTTCGGGTGCCGACCGCGCCGAGCGGCGAAGAAACGCGCCGTAGGTGTCGCAGAGCGCGGTGATCGGGGCGTTGGGCAGCAGGCCCAGCGTGCCGATGATCTCGCGGCCCCAGACCCCGCACCCAATGATGCCGCATTTGATCGGCGGGGTGGTGGCTTTGGCCGGCGCGGCGTCCGCGCCGAGCGCATGGCGCGCGGGCACCAGCACGGTGCCGCCCATCATCATCATCAAAGTGCTCATGGAAGCGCCTTTGAGAAAGGCTCGCCGGTCCACTTCATTGGTTTGGTTCAAGAGGTTCAATTGCTCGTCGTTCATGTCCGTTCGGAGGTTGATTGATGGCCCGACAGTCAGGGTCGTTTCAGGTCAAGTCAAGGGGGTTAAGCTGCGGCACTTCTGCTGCAATTCGGCGATCAACGGAATGTTCAGAATGCGAAATCCGCCATCTTTCTCGAAGCTGAACAGTCCACCGCCGTCTGGATGCAAAGCAACGCGGTCGGGATCACTGATGCGAACCCGGGCACCGTTGGTCAGGCGTACCGTAAAGGGTCGGAACGGCCTTTGGGTGATGAGGTTTGCCAGCACTTTATCTTTCATTGCGGTCGAGTTTACCGCCCTAGTGAACGGTTCGCCAATACTTGTTGCGCACGCGCGATGGGGTTATTTCAATTCCTTGATCCGCATGTTGCGGAAGGCGACAGGGCCGTGATCGCCCTGGAGGAACAGGCTGCCCGGTTCGTTAACATTGATGTCGAGCTCGCTGCCCGTCGCGCGTTCCACGACGACGTTGTCGATGATCTTCACGCCGTTGAGGATGACCGTGACGCGGTCGCCGATCATGGTGGCCTCGACGGTCTGCCATTCGCCGGCGGGGCGGGAGACGTTGCGCGAGGCCGCGGTGTGATTGTAAATCGAGCCGTTGCCGCCGGGCGAAGGACTGCCGGACTTGGCGTCGTCGAGGATTTGAATCTCATGGCGGCCCCGCAGGTAGAAGCCGGAGTTGCTGCCTTCCGGAATCATGTATTCATAGCGGACGGTGAAGTTCCAATACTGCTTCTCGGTCACCAGATCGACGCCGTGGGGACGCTGCCCTTGACGGTTCCGGGGCAGTTTGTTGACCAGCATGCCGTTCTCGGCGCTCCAAGTGTTGTTGGCTTCAGCGTTGCGTTGATACCACCCGCTGAGATTCTCGCCATTGAAGAGCGGCTTGAAGCCTTCCCGCGCATCGTCCCGGCTGACCTTGTATTCCAGGTCCTGCGGTTTGCCGCTGCCCTTGGCCAGACCCAGTGCCCAGCGAATGCCGCCCAAAATGTGCTGCTGATAAGCGAGCGCGATCTCGGGGGAATTGCGGCGGTTGCCGTTGTTGTCCTTCCAGGCCGGGTCCCAAATATCCTCGCGGTGACCGAGCGAGGTGTAGAACACCTTGCCCTTGCCGTACTCGTGGCAGTAAGCGATCGGGTAATGGCCGGGATCCTTGCTGTTGGGGTGCTTGTCGAGGTCCAGCAGGGAGCGCGTGGCCTGCCGCTGATAATGCTTCAGGATGTAGATCTCGTCGTAGAGCGTGATGGAATCCCCGAGATGCGCCGTCGCCGGGTGATTGTGATCGGCGTTGAGGCACTGCACCTCGACCTGCGGCCCGTGCGTGAGAAACGCGCCGTTGATCATCTGTGTGTAGGGCGAGGGCATTTCCGTGCCCGAGTGGAAGGTGTCGGTCGCCGAGTGCATCCCGATAAAGGCCTTGCCATCCGCGATCCATTTCAAGAACGCGTCCGTGTCGGGAATCGGCAACGTGCCCGTGGTGTTGACGAAGATCACGCCGTCGTAAGCTTCGAGCGCGCTCGGGCTCATTTTCTCAGCCAGTACGCGGCTGATGGCGGCATCCACCTTCGCGTTGTCCGGTTTGCCGTCCGCGCCCTTGAACTGGGCGTCGGTTGGTTCCACCGCGGCATACTCGACCGTAAACTCACCCGTCCGATACGCCAGTTCACCGATGATCCGTTCGGCGACCGGAATCGAGCTGTGCCGGAAGCCCTTGGTGACGCTGACAACCAGCAGGTGTTTGGGTTTGGCGGCGGCGGTGAACGCCAGGCCGGCGATGAGCAGGGTGCAGAATAGTCTTTTCATAAACAATGGATTGAAACCGACCGTCAAGCGGCGGGCAGTTCGACGCAAGTGACAGGAGTCGTCATCAAATACCGGGAAAGTCGCGGCCGGGCAAGGCTCCATTCAATGGCAATTGGAGTTGTCACAGCCTGCGGCTGGAACGAGCCACGTAATCCCTGTCCCGATCCAGCCTTTCCCATGACCGCGCAAGCCCGCCCTTGACCCGCCGGCGAAACTGCACAACATTGGCTCCGCTATCGATGGGGGCGCACCGGTTTCGACTGAATGGATGCGCCAGCGATTGCATGCCGAGGACGATCCGTTGGCCTCGTTAATCATCGGGTCAAAAATTAACTGCTAATCAAGAACTAGCACTCGCGGCCTAAGTGCCTCGACGTTCGCCACTGGACACCGGCTACGGTGGACGAACGCCACAGCCGGTTAGGTCAATGACGGAGACGGCGCGGCGTTGACTGAATCTTATTCATGCCGGCTATGTGGCGGGACTGGTGTCGGAGGTTAATCCCGTTGCAGACAATTTTCTCCGGCTAAGCATGTAGTAGTTGCTGGTTATTTTGTTCAGGACGCGGGTTCGATTCCCGCCGCCTCCACCATCGTTTTTCAGGGATTTTTTGCCTGGTGCATGATCGAGAATGAATTCCTCTCAAACCTGAGCTGCTGACCAGTGAATTTCCTGAACTCCAACCCGCATCAGCCCTCGGTGGACGAGGCGGAAGAGCTGTCTCACGCGCCCTCGGGCGGGCGCGTGAAGATGTGGCTGATGGGGGCGGGGGTGGCGTTGGTGCCGCTGTTCTATGGCGTGAAGGGACTCGATACTGGAACAATCCTCTTCTTTGGCAGTCGTGGTTCGCAATTGGACTTGCAGGGCGAAGCGGCCGCCGCCATGTCCATCGCCTACATCGCGGTGGGTGCCTTTCTGCATTTCCATTTCTTTTGGGGGCTTCATCCGCGACTGCTTCGCTGGAGTCCGTTGCTGAAGCTGGTCGCCGTGACGGTCTTTCTCGGTGCCTTCGGCTGCGCGATGTTCAAAGTTCTGGCCTGAACGCCCTTGCGTTCCGCTCT
>CAYXDZ010000027.1:0-17686 GCA_964463815.1 uncultured Verrucomicrobiota bacterium
CCCCAAACCCCAGGCCCACAATGGCCACGTTCAGCTTCTTGCTCATGTTCGGTTGGTAGGCCCGCCCGAAAAAACGCACACTTTTTGCATTGTTTGGGCCGCGGCGATGGCGCGAATGACAACGCTCGACCGCGCAACTGTCAACGGCAAATTTCCCGTAAACCCCTGACAGCCCATGACTCCCGTCAGGTCGTTGACACTCCCGTTCCGGGCGCTTCAGAATGCCGCCCTTGATGTTTCAAGTGATCGGGAGGCGCAGTGGTCGCCAGCCCGCTCCTTGAGCTTGCCGCGATGTTGCGCCCACCACCATTTACCAGTTGGCCGGTTGAGGGTTACTTCCTTCAGCCGTACGCGCGACTGCCTGCGGAGGCACCCCGGCACCGGTTGGGGGGTGCTGGTGACGGGGTGGTTGAGTGTGCCGACTGTGCCTGGCCCCTCGCTCTGGCACTTCGTTGTGATGTGCTTGATCCGCGGCTTGATCTGCCTGCGGTGGCCGGAGGTTTCCTCGATTTGTTGTGGTGCCCGCGGTGTGAGCAGGCCCGTTATACGCTGACCAGTCGCGGCGAAGTGCTACCTTTGGAAGGTTCGGCTCCCCGAGCATCGATTCCCACCAGCTTGGAAGACTGGAAAATGCCAGCCCCGGTTCTTGAAACGCCGGTGGTGCTGCACGCGATCCCGGAACGCATTGCCGCGGCGCGTACGCTGATCTTGCAGGGACGCATGGCCGAGGCGGCGGGCTGGGTGCAACGGTTTGACTGGCAATCGCCGGTCCATCAAGTGGGCGGGGTGCCGCTCATGCTGGGGCCGGGCTGCGGGATTCCCGTCTGCGAGTTGTGCAGAGGAAACATGCCCTTCCTGGCGAGTGTGGCGCTGGTAAACGCCGAAGCGACGGACGATGAGCCGCATCCCGCCCAAACGCTTTTCTTTCTGTGCCGAAGCTGTCCGTCGGTACTGGCGGTTCACGACGCGCCCGCCGATTGAGCCGGCGCGTTGGTTGGGGCTGTTATGCTGTCCATGGAATCACGGTTGAACGGTTTGCGCCCCGACAGGCGGGTGCGAGCTGGATGCCGCTTTTTCACTCGCCCTCAGCACCGGCTCCAAAACCTGCCAGATCGTGCGGGCCACGATTCGGTGACCCTCCGCGTTGGGATGAATCAGATCCGGGAGATTCAACTTGGGATCGCCACCAACTTCCGCGAGCAGGAAGGGAATCAAGGCGGCGTCGTTTTCGCGCGCCAGGCCGGTGAAGATCTGCTCGAACTCGCGGGTGAACTGTTCCCCCATGTTGTCGGGCATCCGCATGCCGGCGACGACGAGCTTCACCGAGGGGTTGCGTTCGCGGGTGCGATTGATGATCTGCTGGAGATTGGTGCGGGTGGCCGTGGGGGAGATGCCGCGCAGACCGTCGTTGCCGCCAAGTTCCAGCAGCAGCACATCGACCGGCTGGCGCAGCAGCCAGTTGATCCGGCGCAATCCACCGGCGGAGGTGTCCCCGCTTTGACCGGCGTTGACGATCTGGAAATTCAGGCCAGCCGAGTCGATCTTGCCTTGCAGCAACGCGGGAAACGCTTCGTCCGGCTCCAGCCCGTAGCCAGCCGCCAAACTGTCGCCAAGAATCAAAACCGTCTTGCGCGGAACCGGCTCGGAGGAATCTCCGGCATGAACGAGGGTTGTCGCGCCCAGGCAGCAGGCCAAAATGATAGGCAAATGGAAACACCGCAGACCGGGAGCAAACCGCAGGGTGGGCCCGCTGTCAAAACGACCTTGGCCGCGGTCGGCGAGACGGGACTTCAAACGCTGCCTTGCTGCTGCACACGGAGCGCGCGTTCGTAGCAATCGAGCGCCTCGGCGTAACGCTCCATGCGGTTGCAGATGCCGCCCTTGGCCAGATACGCCATGGTGAGCGAATCATCCTGTTGCAGCGCGGCATCGTAGGCGTCCAGCGCTTCCTGCATCCGGCGCAAGCGTTCCAAGGCGGTGCCCTTCTTGAGCAGGGCGTCCGCGTTCTTGGGATCCTGCTTCAGCACGGCGTCGAAGCATTCCAGCGCCTGCTCGGCGTCATCGAGATTGAGCATCGTCTGCCCTTTGGCCATCAACGCCCCCACCGAGGGGGATCCGTCCGCTTCCCCGGTTTCAAGGTCCACCAGTTCGGCCTCCACCCCGAGTGAGGGATCGCCGCCGCCGTCAAAAGTTGTGGTCGAGCCCGCACTGGTGGTGCTGGCTCCGGAATGTTCGAGCTCGCGGATGCGCCGCTCCAGTTGTTCCAGCGCACCCAGCAACCGCTGGTTGCCCGGCGTATTGGCCCCGCCGCCCTCACCGACCAGATGCGGTTGGCTGTGGGGCAGGGCGAGCAACTGGCTTTGAATCTCGGCGTTGATCTCCGCGACCTTGTTCATGGTGCGCATGAAGAACCACGCGGTCAGCACCATGACCACGAAGCCGATGCCGGCAAATCCGGCGGCCACGCCGACCACGAGCCGGTTCATGCGATTGATGGTTTCCGCCTCGTGCGTCCGTTGCGCGGCCAGGGCATCCTCCAGCTTGGTCAGCTTGCCTTCCATCGCCGCGCTGTTGCGCTGCGAATTCTGGATGGAATCCTCCCGCGCCTGTTCCATGGCTTGGAGGGCGACCTTCTGCTGGTCGATCATGAGCTGCATCGCCTGCACGATCGGCTCCCAATCCACGGCCGGCGGCGGCGCGGGTTGCGGGGTGGTTTCAACTGTCTCCGGAGTTGCCCCGGTCAGCTCTTCGATACTCCTGGGGGTGAAGGTGGCGGGCGGTTGCTCCGCAGTCGGCAGGGGTTGGGCGACCGGGTTGGTGATTGCGCCATCCTTGCCAATCACAATGGATCGTGGTGAAGCCGCCGCTGCTTCCTCGGCCGCGTGGGAGTGGCCGCCTCCGCACGCGATGGCCGTGAGTAAGAGGATCAGAAATGTGCGCATGGCTGGGCTGATTTCGCCGGTCAAGCTAGGAAGCTCGCCGGGATTTGCAAGGCGAAAGCCCAAAAACACTGGCGGCAAGCAGAATGCGCTTTCCTCATGCGTCGGGCTTCCTATGCTCAAACGCATGAAACTGGGGATTGGTCTCTGTGCCGGACTGGCCGCGCTGACGGCCGCCGGCCTCGGTGCGGGATGGTTCCTCGCGCGGGCGGGTAGCGGGGAACCCGTCAAGCTGGATGAGTTTCGCGGCGTCGCCGTATTCGACAATGGACCGCTGATCGCCAGGTCGCATGGCCGGCATTACGCGGAGGACGGTTATTACTTCGGACAGAAGTGGCAGTGCGTCGAGTTTGTGAAGCGCTACTTCTATCTGGCGCACCAGCATCGGATGCCGGATGTCTGGGGGCACGCCAAGGATTTTTTCGCTCCGGACATCGCGCATGGGCAGGTGAACTCGCAGCGTGGGTTGCTGCAATTCCGCAATGGCGGTGACGTGCCTCCCCGGCCCGGCGACCTGGTCGTTTTCACGAACGGGTTTTATGGGCACGTGGCGATCATCACCGCCGTGCGCGCCGATGAAGTGGAGGTCATTCAGCAGAACATCTTCGGCCGGCCCCGCGATGCGCATCTGCTGGTGTCCGCCAACGGCCGGCATCTGATGGGCGAATCGTATCGCCCCGCAGGTTGGCTGCGTGTGCCGGCGGCCGCATCCGGGCGGCAGCTTTCCCCATGACAGCCGGCGGGACCGGACCTAAGCTGCGTGCCGCCGGTGCCTCCGTCCGGCTCGAACATTGTGAATCCTGAATCCGACCCACCGCTTCCCCGCCTGCGCATGGCGGGTCGCTCCACCGCCGCCGAACTGGGCCGCCGTTTGCAGCGGGAGCAGGAATTGATCGGCCGCCGCCGCGAGGAGGAGCTCGAGCAATCCCTCGCCCCCATGCGCGTCGGCTCCGTGCCCTACCTGAACAGTGTGCCCCTGACGCGCGGCCTCGAAGACCAGATTGTCTTTGCTCCGCCGTCGCAGCTCGCCCAACTGCTGCGCGAGGACAAGCTCGACGCCGCGCTGCTGAGCATCACCGAACCGCTGCTCAACGACGGCTACGACATCCTCGACGGCATCGCCGTGGCGTCGCTGGGCGAGGTGTTGAGCGTGTTCCTCGCGCACCGCAAACCCCTGGCGGAAATCGATGTCGTCCATTGCGACACCGCCTCGCTCGCCAGCGTCAACCTGCTCAAGGTGTTGCTGGCCGAGCGCGGCCTGCATCCCGAGTTCAAGTCACTGGACTACTACCACGACGCGGCGCACCTGGATTACGTGCTCCTGATCGGCAACCCGGCGCTTGATTTTCGCCGCGCGCCGCACGAGCACGAATTGTGGGATCTTGGTCAGGCCTGGGCCGAGTTGACCAACCTGCCGTTTGTGTTCGCCGTCTGGGCGCTGCGCCGGGGCCGGGTGGACGACGCGACAAAACGCCTGCTGCGCGAAGCCCGCGACTTCGGATTGGACACGCTCGATTACATCATCAGCACCCGCTCGGAGTACGATGTCGAGTTTCGCAAGGACTACCTGGGCTGGCACATCCACTTCCATCTCGGCATGGATGAAAAGCGTGGCATCGCGCGGTTCATTGAACTGCTGGAAAAGCACGGCCTCGGGCCGGTGTTTGAGCCGCACTACGTCACCTGAGCCGCTCGCCATTGCCGGAAGTCAAAATCACCTCTATCGTCCCCCCGTGAAACCCCTCCATTGGTTCCTGGCCCTGAACCTCGTCGGCCTTGCCGTGCTCCTGCCGATTGACACCCGCGCGCAGGACTGGCCGCAGTTCCTCGGCCCCAACCGGAACCTCAAGACCACCGGCACCAATCTCAACTTCGCGTGGCCCGGTGGTGACGCGCCCGTGCTCTGGCGCAAGGATATCGGCTCCGGCTGGAGCGGTCCCGTTGTCGCGGCCGGAAAACTGATCGTGCATCACCGCGAAGGCGACGAGGAAATCGCAGCGTGCTTCGACGCGCTCACCGGCGCGCCGCTCTGGGAGTTTCGTTCGCCCACCACTTATCGTGATTCGCAAAGTTCGGATTTCGGCCCGCGCGCGACGCCGGCCATCTCGGACGGCCGGGTGTTCACATTTGGCGCGGCCGGCCGCCTGACCTGTCTTGACTTTGAAACCGGCCAACAAATCTGGACCGTGGACGCGCGAAAAGATTACGAGGCCGGCACCGGTTTCTTCGGCATGAACTGTTCGCCGCTCGTCGAGGGCGGGCTGGTGTTGATGCAGATCGGCGGCCGCAACCAGCACGGGATCATTGCGTTTGAGGCCGCGACCGGCCGGCTCCGCTGGAAGGCGACCGATCATCAGGCCGGTTATTCCTCGCCCGTCGCCGCCACCATCGGCGGCCAGCGCCAGGCGCTGTTCTTCACCCGCGAGGGACTCGTGGCCGCCGATCCGCAGACCGGCCGCGTGATGTATGAATTTCCCTGGCGCTCGCGGCAGCACGCCTCGGTCAACGCCGCCTCGCCGGTCGTGATCGGCGATCGCATCCTGCTCAGCGCGAGCTACGACACCGGCGCGGTGATGCTGCGCGTGATCGGTGAGGGCGTGCGCCCGCTCTGGCGTGGCGACTCTCAACTGTCCAGTCATTACGCCACGCCCATCCACCACCGCGACATGATCTTCGGTTTTCACGGCCGGGTGGACTTCCCCACCGGGGCCGAGTTGCGCGCCATCGATGCCGCGACAGGCGCGCTGCTCTGGTCGATGGATCCGATCAACTCGGGTTCCCTGCTGCTGGTGAACGACACCTTGCTGGTCCTGACCGAGAACGGTGAACTGTTTGCCGCGCCGGTGAACTCGCGTGAGTTCAAGCCCGTCGCGCGTGCGCAAATCCTCGGCAAGGAAACCCGTGCCCAGTCCGCCCTCGCGAACGGCATTTATTACGCGCGCGGCAAGGGCAAGCTCGTGGCCATCGACCTTCGCCCTTGATCCGGAAAGGCGACCTTCCTGTCGCCCGGTGCCGCGGCGAAGCGACAAGAGTGTCGCCTTTCCGTTCCTTGCCCGGGGTGCGCTCCCACCCACCACTGCGGACTTGCCGCCCGGCGCGAAAACCTTTACCCAATCGCGTCATGGAAGAACGGGAGGCCTTCGTGGCGCTGAATCTCATCGAACATGTCGGGCCGGTCCGCGTCCGACAGTTGCTCGCCCACTTCGGCAGCGCCGTCGCCATTCTCCAGGCGTCGAAACCTCTCCTTCTCCAAGTCCGGGGCATCGGCGACGACACCGCCGAGGCGATTTCCACCTGGGAAAAACGGATCGACCTCGCCGCCGAACTGAAACGTTGCGCCGACTTCGGTTGCCATGTCCTTATCCTGAGCGACGCCGATTACCCCGCCGCGCTGCGCGAGATTTATGATCCGCCGATCGTGCTCTACGTGAAGGGCACGCTGGACACTCGCGAGAAGAACGCCGTGGCGATGGTCGGCTCGCGGCAGACCACGCATTACGGACTCGAAACCGCGCGCAAGCTCGCCTACCAGCTCGCGTACGTCGGCGTCACCGTGGTGAGTGGCGGCGCACGCGGAATCGACACGGCCGCTCACCAGGGCGCGTTGCAGGCGAAGGGCCGCACCATCGCCGTGCTGGGTAACGGCATCAACATTGTGTTCCCGCCGGAAAACCGCGAACTCTTCGAGCGCATCGCGGAGAGCGGCGCGGTCGTCACGCAGTTTCCCTTCAACCGCAAGGCCGACAAGCAGACTTTCCCCATCCGCAACCGCATCGTCGCCGGCATGACGCTCGGCACCGTCGTCGTCGAGGCCAACCTCTCGAGCGGCGCGTTGATCACCGCCAACTTCGCCACGGAGTATGGCCGGCAGGTCTTCGCCGTGCCCGGCCGCATCGATTCGCCGCGCAGCAAGGGCTGTCACGACCTGATCAAGAAAGGCGCGAAACTCTGCGAGGGTGCCGAGGACGTGTTGAGCGAGTTCGAGTATTTGTTCCCGCCGAGCAACCGGCCGCCGTCCTCCGCCGAGACTGGTCAATTGCGGGCGTTGGAACTGAATGCAAACGAACAGGCCGTGTACGACGCGCTCGGCGAGGAACTGCACATCGACGACATCATCCGGCAATGCGGCCTGCCCGCGTCCGCCGTGTCCGTCGCGCTGCTCGGGCTGGAGATGAAGCGGGTAATCCGTCAGTCGCCCGGCCGCCTTTTCCGAAGGAATAGTTGAGGGAGCCAAGCGATTTGCCGGGTTCCCGGCCAGGCAGAAGCCAGCGCGCGGCAACGACAGAGAGTAGCCGGCTACTCTCTGTCGCTCCTCGGGTGCTGCGGGCAGAAGCAAAAGACCCGCCGCCGCCAGTCTCATTGCAAAAAGTGGAGTTGTGCCTCCAACGCCTCCTTTCTGACTTCCTGCCTTGCATCTGGATTTTCCCGGCCTGTTTAATCCGGCCATGCCGACCCGGATCATTGCCGTTGCCAACCAGAAAGGCGGCGTGGGAAAGACCACCACCGCCGTCAACCTCGCCGCGTGCATCGCCGCCGCCGGGCAGCGCGTCCTGCTCGTCGATCTCGATCCGCAGGCGAACGCCACCAGCGGCCTCGGCGTCGAGAAGGTGCCCGGTGCCAGTTCCTATGGTCCGATTTTGGGCGAAGGCGGGATGCTCGACAAGGTCCGACCCACGGCGTGGGAGCGGCTGGAGATTATTCCCAGCGAACTCGATCTCTGTGGCGCGGATGTCGAAATCGCGCGCATGGAGAATCATCTCGCGCGGGTGAAAACAGTCCTGCAACCGGTGCTGGATTGCGGCCGGTTCGACCTGGTGCTGGTCGATTGCCCGCCGTCACTCGGCATCCTCACGCTCAACGCGTTTGTTGCGGCCGAGGGTTTGCTGGTGCCGCTCCAGTGCGAATACTTCGCCCTCGAAGGCGTGACCATGCTCAAGACCATCGTCGAGCAGTTGCGCACCTCGGGCATGAATCCCGGCCTGGGCTTTCTCGGCATCGCCATGACGATGTACGACGCGCGGACCAATCTCTCCCGCTCGGTGGTCGAGGAGGTGCGCGCGCACTTCGGCGAGTTCGTGTTCGAGACGATGATCCCACGCACCACCCGCATCGCCGAGGCGCCCAGCCACGGCAAACCGGTCATCTATCACGATCCCTACAACGCGGGCTCCTCCGCCTACGAAGTGCTGGCGCAGGAAGTCATGCAGCGGCTGGGGCTGGTATCATCGGCATAGGCGGGCGGACTTCTCGCGAGAGTTTTTGAAACCAGCGCGGACTTGCTGCGTCCGATTCGGGAACTGAATTATTTCGAGCTTATGAAGAACCACGCCCTGCAACATCTCGCCGCGTTCACCATCGCCACCGCGACCGTGAGCGCGAGTGACTGGCGCCAATATGTCGGCCCCAATTTCGACCGCACTACGGCGGAGACACTGAAGATCACCGCGTTTCCGGCCGGCGGCCCCAAGGCGCTCTGGCGCGTGCCGATGCCGAACGGTTTCAGCTCCTTTGCCGTCGCCGATGGCCGGGCGTTCACGCAGATCGCCCGCGAAGTGGGCGGTGTCGAGCAGGAGGTCGTGCTCGCGGTCGGGGCGGACACCGGCAAGGAATTATGGTCGCAACCCGTGGGCATCAAGCGCTACGGCCATGACGGCGGCAACGCCGGGGCCCGCGGCAACACCGGCGGGGATGGTCCGCGTTCGACTCCAACGGTCGATGGCGACCACGTGTTCGTGTTGTCGTCCGATCTGGTGCTCACCAGCTTCGAGGCCGCCACCGGCAAGGAAGTTTGGCAGAAGGATCTGCTCAAGGAGCATGGCGGCAAGAACATCACCTGGAAGAACGCCGCCTCGCCGGTGATCGATGGGGATATGATTTTCGTCGCTGCCGGCGGCGGCAAAGGGCAGGCGCTGCTGGCGCTCCGCAAGCGGGATGGTGGCGTGTTGTGGAAAACCGAAGATGATGCCATGACCCACGCGACGCCGACCGTGGCGGAACTTCACGGTGTGCGGCAGGTGATTTTCTTTACACAGAAGGGGTTGGTGAGCGTGGCCACGCGCAGCGGATTGGTTTTGTGGCGGCAGGATTTCCCTTTCCGCATCTCGACCGCCGCCTCGCCGGTGGTCAGCGGCAACATTGTTTACTGCGCCGCCGGTTATGGTGTCGGCGCGGGCGCCTACAGCATCACCAAGACCGGGTCGAGTTGGAGCAGTCGCGAGCTTTGGCGGTCGCCTGGCGACAAGCCGGTGGCCAATCACTGGAGCACGCCGGTGGTGAAGAACGGTTTCCTCTACGGCATGTTCAGTTTCAAGGAATACGGCGACGGCCCGCTCAAGTGCGTCGATATCGCGACCGGCAAGGTCATGTGGGAAAAGGCAGGATTCGGCCAGGGCAATGTGATCCTCAGCGGCGACACGATCATCGCGCTGGCCGATGACGGCCAACTCGTCCTCGTGGCTGCCAACTCGCGCGAATACACGGAACTGGCCCGCGCCAAAGTTCTCGACGGCAAATGCTGGTCCACGCCCGTGTTGAGCAACGGCCGCATCTATGCCCGCAGCACGAAGGAAGGGGTCTGCCTGGACGTGAGTGGGGAGTAATTGCTCAAGAAAGCACGCATTTCACAGGCGGGGCATTTGTTCCAGGCGGCGGGTGCCTTTACCGCCAGCGCAGCCAGTTCAACGCGGCGAAGCCGGCCAGCAGCGCAACGCCCACCGCGATCACCCCGGCGTTGGCCACGCTTGGGAAAAAGTGCAGCGAACCCACGGCGATGGCCGGTCCGGCAAAGATGCCCAGGCCGATGGTGCCTTCATGCAGGCCGCCGTGCTCGCCCTTGGTGTCGCCCACATCCATCGAATAGAACAGGGAAGAATAGTAGATAAGCCCGAGGGCGAAGCCGAAGACCAGTTGCGCCGCAATCAGCACGGCGAGACTGCCAGCCAGCACGATGCCCATGAAACCCGCGACCATCGCGACGTACGAGCCGGAGAGATACCGGTAGCGATAGTGCCAGCCATCCCATTTCCATAGCAGGCCGAACGCGAGCGTGCGCGCAAAGATCCAGAGCGAACACACAATGCCGGCGGTCGTCACCGTCAACTCCAGGCGGCCCGCGATAAAGGGGATCAACGGAATCGCTGTGTTGACGGCCACGTAGGAAAACGGGTTGGCGATCCAGGCCATCTTCATGAACGTCGCCGGCGGCACGGGCGAGCGTCGGCGTTCACGCGCGGAGGAAAGCGGTGCGGATAAAGGAAGGTCGGGCGTGGGTGGTTGGTGCTTTTCTTTCCGGCTGCGACCCGCCAGCCGCCAGGCCAGGAGCAACTGGCCGAACATCATGATGGCCGGCAGCGCGAAGATGGCCTGGCCCCCTCCGTAATCCAGCAACATGCCGCCGCTGAAGTAGGCGACCGCGTTGCCGCCGGACCAGACGAGGTTGTAGATGCCGAGCTGGCGCTGGAGCGTGGTGGGCGATTCCCCCTCGGCGATCATTGCTTCGAGGTTGGGCCAGGTGAAACACATGCCCGCACCCGCGATCAGCAACACCGCGAGATGCGAGTATTCACCCTGAAGCCAGACTCCGCACGTCAAAGCGCCGGACATTGCGGCAAACCCGATGATCAAGGCGCGGAAGTAGCCAAACCGCTGGCCCACCTTGCCACCCACGACGGCCGCGACGGTGAAGACCGCACCGAGGGCCGCCGCCCAAAGCAGGTTCTGTTTCTTGTCGAAGCCGAACCGCTGCTCCAGCAGGAAGAAGACGAAGTAAAAATACCAGGTCGTGGAAATGGCATTCAGCCCTTCCAGCCAGAAGACGCCGCGTTTGATGCGTGGAGAAAACATGATGATTCGTGGGACGGGGCTTGGTAGGGCGAGGCTCCTGCCGAGCCGTGATAAGGATGGGGCGCGGCAGGAGCCTTGCCCTGCCGGACTTCAGGTTCCCACCTCCTTGAGCGCCTGGAGCGCGTACCATTTCACCGCGTCGGAAATCGGCGGCTGGAGTTGGTCAAGCTCTGCGGCGCGGCACCAGCGGATGTAGTGATGCTCCTCGGCGGCGAGCGTGGTTTGACCGCCCTTGGGACGTGCCCAGTAAATCATGCCGATGTGTTCGTGCGTATCGCTGATGCGGTGGATGTCCAGAAAGCGTGGACCGATCAACGCGCGCGTGCCCGGACCCGTGGTGGGCGGGCGTTCGCCGATCAACTCCACGTCGAGGCCGCTTTCCTCCCTCGTCTCGCGCAAGGCGGCCTGTTCGGGGTCTTCGTCGAGCTCGATGTGCCCGCCCAGCGGCAGCCACTTGTCGAGCTTGCGGTGATGGACGAGCAGCACCCGATCGCCCTGCACGACGAAGATCGCGACGGTGAAATCAATTTTCTCGTGAATGTGGGGCATGGGAGAGTAATGCGAACTCAGAAGAACGTAGGCGGTGAGCAGTAGGCGGTAAGCAGAAGATAGGTACCAGATTCCGGATTAGCTCGGGTTGCCGCTTACGGTTTACTTGCTCAGTAATCATACAGACCCGCGTCGCGGGAATAAGGTGCTCCTCCGCCCATGCCGCCCATGCCTCCTTCATCATCCATCCCGCCCATCGCGTCGCCGAGGATGTCGCCCATGTCCTCCTCGATTTTCTCAGGATCTTCTCCGGCTTCGAGGCGTTTGATCGCGATGTCGAGTTCCTTGGGCAGTGCGTCCGCCGGCATGATCTCCTTCATCTTGCGCATCATGTGGGCCATGTGCTTCGGGTTGTTCTCGTCCATGTGCTCCATGTCGCGTTCCATGTCGCGCATGAACCGCTCCATCTTGGGCGAATCCAGGTCGGGCATTCCCGCCAAGTCGTCCGGACCTTCCGGCCCGGCGGCCTTGGGCTCGGCCACGCCCTTGATCATGGCAAAGCGGCTGATTTCCTTGATGAGCTTCTTGTAACCGCACTTGGGGCAGATCGGAATGCGATCGGGATTCACTCGTTTGGACAGGAAGTTGAAAATTTTCCGGCACTTCGGACAGGCAAATTCGTAGATCGGCATGGCTGGATCCCAATAAGTTAACCGGCGGATGACTAGGGCAAAAATCCCGCGCGGGAAAGCGGGAAATTTTATCTTGCCCCACTCAACCACATCGGTTGTGAATCAAGCGGCTCGGGGGGGGCGGCCATGTGACGGGATCCGGTTCTTCGGCTGAGCTACCTGGAAAGTTTATGATCCATTGCGCCGTTCCTATCCTTGCGGTTTTACACTCGGCCAAAGCGGAGGATTACTATTGTCGGGTGCTGGGATTCCAAAAGACGTTTGCGTATCGCCCTGATCCAACAAGAAGTGACCCTTGCTATTTCGGCGTAGCCCGGGATGGTGTTTCGCTTCACCTTGATTCATTTAAGCCAGAACGAGCCGGAATGACGGTCGCTTTCCTGCAGGTTTCCGATGTTGACCAGCTATACTCGGAGGTTTCCGCGCGCGGTGCGATATGCCAGCTTCCTCCCACTGACCAGACATGGGGGAATCGTGAAATGCACATCCGGGATCAGGACGGAAATGTGCTGTGTTTTGCCAACGCTTCATGAAGGCACCGCGGCCTCGGCCGTAAGCTCTCACCTGTGTCTGATATGGGACCAAACCTGCCGTTGAATGGCATTCTTCGGTAACCAGTCATGAATTCTCCGACGATGGCCTGCGCTCAACGGTGGGCAGAGCGAACGCGGTTGAGCTATTCATCCTCCGCCCGGCCGGTCATCGGCACGAAACGCACGGGCAGGACGGACTGGCGGCTGATTCCGGTGGCCGTTTTCTCGACGAGGATGAGTTCCTGGCCAGAATTCAGATCGCCCACCGGCAGAATCATCCGGCCGCCGGGCTTGAGTTGGTCCACGAGCGCGGGCGGGATTGTGCCGGGGGAACATGCCACGAGGATGGCGTCGAAAGGAGCTGCTTCCACCCAGCCAAACCAGCCGTCCGACTGGCGCACATGGGCGTTGTTATAGCCGAGACGGGCGAGGGTCTCCGCCGCTTGTTGCGCGAGGGCGGGGATGATTTCGATCGCATAGACTTCATCCGCCAGTTCCGCGAGCATGGCGGTCTGGTAACCGCAACCGGCACCGATTTCCAGCACGCGGTCCGTGGGGCGCGGATCGAGTGCGGCGGTCATGTAGGCGACGATGAACGGCTGCGAAATGGTCTGTCCATGTCCGATTGGCAACGGGTGATCGGCATACGCCTCGGCCTGGTGACCGTCCGGAACGAATGCGTGGCGCGGCACCCGCAGCATCGCGGCAATCACGCGTTCATTGTCGATCTCCCGGCCGCGACCGGTGAGCTGTCGGCGCAGGGCCGCGAGTTCGGCGGCGCTTGCGGACTGGGACTTTGGTGGCATGGCGCGCGGGGCGATTGAGGTGCAAACTTTCAGACCGGCAGATTCTTTGTAAGGAAATCCCGGCGCGGTGCAATGGAACAAGCTGGCAGAGCGTGCATTGACATTGGCTCTCCGGCCAATACTTTGCGTGGCCTTTAACGACCTTGAATTGATGTCTCATATCCAAGCTTCCTCCCGTGACCTACGCCCGCTCTGGCGGGTTGTTGTCGTTTTAACGTTCGGCCTGGCCCTGAACGGTTCGGCCGCGACGCCGGTCATCACCAGCTTCAGCCCCACCAATGGCCGGCCGGGCACCCAGGTGACGATCAATGGTTCGGGCTTCTCGGACCCGGTGTTGGTGGAGTTTGGCGACCAGCGCAAGGCGGCTTTCGTGCGGATCTCGAACAGCCAGTTGGTGGCCGTGGTGCCGGAGGACGGCCTGACGGCACCGATCCGGGTGACGCCCGCCAGCGGATCCGTCGGCACCAGTGCGGGCACGTTCGTCGTGGCACCGCGCATTGACGATTTCAGTCCGGGCCGCGGCTCGACCACCACGACCATTACGATCAACGGGGCAAACTTCATCAGCGGCGCGAACAACACCATCGTGCGCTTCGGCTCCGTCACGTCGTCGGTGGTGAATGTCACGGCCGCGACGCAGCTCCGGGTCGGCGTGCCGGCGGGCATCTCCAACGCCGTGATCTATGTCAGCACACTGGCGGGAACGGCGACCAGTCGCGTGGACTTCGTTTCCACCACGTTGCCGGTCATCGAGGAGTTCACGCCGCTCAACGGGCTGCCGGGAAAAGGGGTGTCGGTGGTGATCAACGGCGCGAACTTGCAATCCGCGACGAGTGTCAAATTCAACGGCACCAACAGCCCGTTTACGGCTACTGCGGACACCCAGCTTTCAACCACCATTCCGGTTGGTGCCAAAACGGGCAAGATTACGGTCACGAGTGCAGCCGGCACCGGCACCAGCGAGCTGGACTTTGTCGTCGGGCCGACGATCGACAACGATCCACCCTTCTCCCCCCCGTTCAACCCCATGGCCGGCAAGCCGGGGGAATTCGTGGTCATCTACGGCAACGACTTCAGCGGACTTACCAATGTCAGTTTCAACGGCGTCCTGGTGGGTGCCGCAAATCTCGTGCAGACGGCGAACAACCAGGTGCAGGCCAAAATCCCCACGGGCGCGACTACGGGCAAAGTGAAGGTGCTCACCACCAACGGCGAGGCCATCAGCCCGGTGGACTTCACCATCGGGCCGTTGATCGAGTCGTTGAGCAAGACCAACGGCCCCGTCGGATCGGACCTGACGATTTACGGCGCGGGTTTCACGATCAACGCCACGCAGGTCAAGTTCGGCACGGTGGCCGCGACCCCGTTCAGTTATCCGGCCAACAATCAGTTCATCGTCAAAGTGCCCAATGGCGCGACGAACGCACCCATCACCGTATCCACTTCGGTCGGCACCAACGTCACGCCCTACAAGTTTCTGGTCACCACGGCGATTCCGCTGGTGGATGATTTCGAGCCGAGGTCCGGTCCGCAGGGTACGGCGATCCAGATTCGCGGGGCCAAGTTCAACGGGGCGACCAGCGTCACCATCGGGGGGGTGCCGGTGGTCAATCCGCAGATCACGGCGGACACACTGATCCTGGCCACGGTGCCGCCGGGAGTGAAGTCGGGTCCGGTGCGGGTGAGCAACGGCAGCGGCACCGGGGTGAGCGTGCAGACCTTTCACGCCCCGCCGTGGGTTTCCAGTGTGAGTCCGTTGAGCGGCAGGGTGGGCGACTTCATCGCCTTGCAGGGAACCAATTTGCTGGAGGTGCAGCAGGTCTATTTTGGGCCGGCACCGGCCGCACTTTCGAGCATCACGGCTAGCGGGCTGTTGGCGCAGCTTCCGTTGGGCGCGCGGACGGCACCGGTGACGCTGCACACGCCGGGCGGGAGCTTCGTGAGTTCCAACACGTTCGTCGTGCTGCCTCGGGTGATCGATTTTCAACCGCGCCTCGGTCCCGTGGGCGCCACGGTGACCATCACCGGCACCAGCTTCTACAGCGTGACCAACGTGCAGTTCAACGGCGTCAGCGCCACGCACACCGTCGTCTCGCCGCAGGAGATTCAAGCGACCGTGCCCGTCGGGGCGACGACCGGCTTGATCCGCGTCGCCACGGTCGATGGGGAGTCGTTCTCCGCCCTGGCCTTCACCGTGACGCAGCCCGCCGATCTGCGCGTCACCGAGGTGTTGTCCACCAACCTGGCGACGCCGCCGCAGCTTGTCACTTACACCACGACCGTCACCAACGCCGGGCCGTCCATCCAGACCGGGGTCACCCTGACGAACACGTTTCACGCCGGGCTTGCCCTGCAATCCGCCGTAACCAGCCAGGGCAACTGTGGCATCGCGGGCAACGTGGTTGGCTGCGCGCTCGGCATCATCACCAACAACCACACGGCGACTGTGACCATCACGGTGAACGTGACCAGCAGCGGCGTGTTCACGAATTCCGTCACGGTGCGCTCGATCGAAGGTGATTCGCAGCCGGGCAACAACACCGTCAACAACACGCTGGTCGCGGCGACGCTGGCGGAACGCACGCTCGAGATTGACCTGCTCTCCGCCCCGCCTCGTGCGGTGTTGACCTGGCCGGCATCGCCAGTGCCGTTCAAGCTTCAGTCGGCCCCGGAACTTCCGCCAGTCGGTGCCACCTGGACCACGATCACGCCGTTGCCCGCGCCTGTGAACGGCACCAACCGCTTCACGAACACATCGCCCACGGCGGCCGGCGGTTTTTACCGGCTGCAGTATCCGTAGCCACACCGTGGGCGAAGCTCCGGCCGGGCCGTAAACACGAGAAAAACGGCACTCATGAGAAGGGTGCCGGCCTTTCAAGGATTGTAGCTCAACGTGGTCGTCGGGCAGGCAGCGCGTTCCATGGCGTGCCATTGACGGACCGGCACAACCGGCTTGCCTCGCGGACGATTTCCGGCACAGTGTCCGGCCATGACCACCAAGCATTTCTCCCAACGATTCATCCTGTCCGCCGCCCTCACCATTGCCACCTCCGCCGTTTCGGCCGCGGACGGCAAGCTCGGTTACCAGGACACCCCAATCATCCCCGGCACAAAGTGGCACGTCCATGACGGCGAACGGCCGCAGCCGCGCATCGTCACGCCGGGCGAAACCTTCAGCCACCTGGCCAAGGCGCCTTCCGACGCCAAGGTGTTGTTTGACGGCAAGGATCTCAGCCAGTGGGAAAAATCCGGCGGCGGCGCGGCCCCGTGGAAGGTTGAGAACGGTTACATGGAAGTCGCGCCCAAGAGCGGCAGCATCCAGACGAAGGAACGATTCGCGGATTTTCAGTTGCACCTCGAGTTCGCCACGCCGGCAAAAATTGATGGCAACGGGCAGGGCCGGGGCAACAGCGGCGTGCTCATGAACGGCATCTATGAAGTGCAGGTGCTCGACAGCCACAACAACCCGACGTATCCGGACGGCCAGGCGGGCGCGCTCTACGGCCAGACGCCGCCGCTGGTGAACGCCTCCAAACCGCCCGGCGAATGGCAGAGCTACGACATCGTCTTCGAATCACCGCGCTGGGACGAGCAGGGAAACCTGGTCAAGAAGGCGGCCGTGACGGTGATTCACAACGGTGTCGTGGTGCAGCATCGCCGGGAGTATCTCGGCAACACGCCGCACCGTGCGAACGGCAACTACAACCGTCCACACGCGCCCGAGATGTTCATCCAGCTCCAGGACCACAACAATCCGATGCGCTTCCGCAACATTTGGGTCCGTTCGATCGGGGAATACGACAAGCCCTGATCCTGACCGGCGGCCCGCCGCTTGCGGGTTGAATGTTTGGTTTCAGGCCAAAGAAAACGGCGCGAATCCAATTGAATTCGCGCCGTTGCTTCAAGCGGAGACTATTTAGCGGCTTTCAGCCTGGGCACCTTGCGGGGCGGGGTTGCCGCCTTCCTTTTCGTCTAGTTCGGCCATGGCCGCGCGACGCGAGAGTTTCACTCGGCCTTTTTCATCGACACCCAGGCACTTGACCCAGACTTCGTCGCCTTGCTTCACGATGTCTTCCGTGCGCTTGACGCGGAAGTTGGCGAGTTCGCTGATGTGGACCAGGCCGTCCTTGCCGGGGAGGAATTCCACGAACGCGCCGAATTCCTTGATGGTGACCACCTTGCCCTTGTAAATCTTGCCGATCTCGGCCTCGGCGGTCATGCCTTCGATCTCGCGCAAGGCGATGTCCATGCCCTCGCCGGACACGGAGTAAATGTGGACCGAGCCATCGTCCTCGATGTTGATTTCGCAACCGGATTCCTCGACCAGGCGCTTGATGTTCTTGCCGCCGGGGCCGATGAGCGCGCCGATCTTCTCGGGGTTGATC